>JAYTAU010000497.1:0-8553 GCA_043737375.1 Planctomycetia bacterium | reverse complement strand
ACTTTGCGTGGAGTACCCGCGAGGCGGACATTGAACGATCTGCAATCGAGCACTGCCGGTTTATCGACGACGTTGTAATCGAGTGGTTCAAAGAACAGGTCGAACAGTCTACGAAGTCCTAATTGAAGCAATCCCTAGATTCCAGGTCCATTTAGCTAAATTGGTCCGGTGTCGGTAGAATGACGGTATCAGTCCGTCGACTTGGATCGGATTCTAGTAACTGCGTTTGCTACAAATATGCCTCGCTTAGCCTTACTCATCGTACTTATCGCAGCCGTCGCAGGTGGCGCACTGATGTGGTTCCGTCAATCAAGACAGTCCCCTGTACCGGAGTCGGCGTTTGATATGCCGATTGACGACGCGTTTGCGGTCAATACGCCGGGCCGAGTCGTAGTTGTCGGTGTAATCAGTTCCGGAGAGATCAAACCTCAGACGCAATTATTTCTGACGGGCTCAGAGACCACGATTCCGGTTACCGTGATCTCGCTCGAAGGCGGCGTCAATAAGACAGTCTCAAGTGCGCACGCTGGTGATCGCGTCGGCGTGATGCTGGAAGGCGCAGGCAAGGCAGATGTACTTCCAGATTCCCACCTCGTCGATGCTAAATACTAAGCGATGCTCATCGCTCCAGCGACGCACTTTAGTACGTTGCGACTTATCAAGATAGGCCGGACCACGACTCTGTTCTATGGCTTGTCGAAGAGCATCGAGGTCGAAAACTTCAGCGATCATTAGAATTTGGAACACGTTAACAAACACACACTCACCCGCGTCTTTTCCTGTTCAACCCTTACCGATTAAACAAAAACGCGGGGCTGTTGATCAATGCCCAGACGAGGTCCTGCGCGCCGGCCAGACGTTTGTCGACATCCAGCTTCGAGGCTTCGGATAAACCGTTTTGCAGACGCGTCAGTTCACCGTCGATCGAGCGATAGTACTTTTCCAACTCGGCACGTTGCTCGGGCGTGCGTTTGACGAGCGGCACCGCGACGATTGCGGCAACCTGTTCGGGCGGACCCGTCAGCATCAACGGCCGGCGACCATTGGTCACGCTCAAGCGGAACTTGCCGATGTTGTGCTTGCCGTCCTGATATTGCTGATCGAGCGTGAATGAGAGCGTGGCCCCCCCTTCGAATTTGATGTCCGTTTTGGTCTCGAACGTGGCGACGCGCGACTTCCCCACGACCGTTGCATTGTTGGGTTGCAAAGCCCAGCCGGTATTTACGTCTCCATCAATGGCGCCAGCGACGACATAACCATTCTGGCTAAAATCCGCCAGCGCGTTTTGTAACTGAACTGGCTCAAGAGTTGTTTCTTTGGCGTTGGACGACTTCGGACCTGCGGACAGCCGTAGCTCGTTCACTACCAAATTGCCGTTTTCCGCACGGCCCGGCCCACCGCCGGGCAAGCGCGCGTCGGCCAATACTTCCAACCGAATGCCGGTGATATTTGGTAGTTCGCTGTTGGCTGTAATCGTGTAGACGTCCTTAGACAATTTGCCGCTCACGAGAATCGAGTGATCGCTTTCCTTGGCGAACTCGGCACCGGCAGTCGATTTCATCGTCACCGCTTCGACGGGCACCCACGAGAACGCCGCGATCTCCTTTTCCCAAGCAGCTTGTTTCGACGGCAATTGCGATTCGTGGGTGGCCAAGGCTTGTTTCGCTTTTTGCAGTCCATCATCCTCGGCATTCAATGCGGCCACGCCGCGCCGTAGCTCCTGATCGGTGGCCGGTCGCGATAACACGCGCAAGAACAACTCTTGCACGACTTTATTATCGTCCTGTTCCTTGGCGACCAGCTTACCGATTTCGTTGCCGCCGTCGGAAATCGCTTGGGCCACGGTCGGACCGTTGATCAGATTCAGCGTTTGCCCCAACATGACTCCGCCGACACGTTCGCACTCGCAAGCGCTCTCACGCGCCGGGCGACCGAACAAATCGAGAAATCCGTCAGCGTTGTTGACGCCCGAATCGCGTTGTTGCGCGGCTCGCGAACCGGCGGGCATACCGGGCAGACGGCGCACGCTGCCGGTCGCCTGATGCACCGCGTCGAACAACACTTCGGCCGGCAAGCGCCGCGCAATGGCGTGAGAATAGTTGATACCGTCGTCTTCGTTCCAGCGGTTCGGAACGATCGAATGCTGATAGACGCGCGACTTGCAGATCAACCGCAGCATGTGCTGCGTGTCGAACTTGCGGTCGATAAACTCGCGCGTCAGCCGGTCGAGCAGTTCGGCATTGGTCGCCGGATTGCCGGCGCGAATGTCGTCTATCGGTTCGATAAAACCGACGCCGAGCAAATAGCTCCACAATCGATTGACATAGCTCTTGGCAAAGTACTCATTCTCGGGCGATGTAGTCCAATCGGCAAACTGTTCGCGCGGGCCGCGGTCGGTTTTTGCCAGGTCGTGTTGATACGGAAACGACGGATTTTGCACGGCATTGGTGGTCGGGTGTTTGACATCGCCCGAATTGCCGTCGTAAATAATTTCGACCAAGCTGACCGGATTCTCGACCGCCGAGCCGCCGATTTTCTTGTCGGCAAATTGTGGGTCTTCCTTGCGGCCGACCTTGGCAAAGTAGGCGGCCAGTTGCCAATGTTGGTCCTGCGTCCAACGCTCGAACGGATGATCGTGGCATTTGTTGCAGTTAAAGCGCACGCCCAGGAACAACTGCGTGGTGTTTTCCATCACCGCGTCGGGTGCGCGAAGAATTTTGTAGTACGAGGCGGGTGGATTTTCCAAGTTCGAGCCGCTGGCGGTCAGCACGTCGTGAACGAACTGATCGTAAGGTTTGTTGACGGCGACTGCCTGACGAATCCAATTGCGAAAGGCCCACGAGCCTTGCTCGCCGAGAAACTTATTATTGACCTGTAGCAAGTCGGCCCAGCGATTGGTCCAATGTTCGACATACTCGGCGCTGCCGACCAGCTTGTCGATCAATTCGTCGCGCTTCAGCTTGGTATCGCGCGTATCCGCCAGGAACCCGCGCACCTGATCGACCGTCGGCGGCAAGCCCGTCAGATCGATGTACACGCGGCGTAAAAAGTCGACGTCGCTGGACAGCTCGCTGGGGAGTGTTTTGACCTTTTTGAGTTTGTCGTAAACCAGCTTGTCGATGTAATTGTGTTCAGTCTGATCGGCCCAAGCGAAGCCGGTGCGATCGCCCATCACGGTGATCGTGGTCGCGGCGTAAGCCCCTTCGTAGCGGACCAGCACGGCCGATTCGCCGCGTCGCAGCGCGGTGACCACGCCTTGCTTGGTGACCTCGGTGACTTCGATATTGCCGCTTTCGACAAAGGCCTCGGCAGTGACATCGCGAACCGTACCGTCGCTAAACGTCGCCATCACCGTCATCTGCTGCTTCATGCCGGGCAACGGAATGACCGGATTACTTGGTAAAACTTCGACCTTCTTCACGCGGGAGCTATCGGGATCGAACTTCGAACCCTGCGCGATCCAGAGCTTCAGCAGTTCGTAACCCGGCTCGCCGGTTTTCGTCAACACTCCGCCGACATGCGGCACCGCGCCGCTGGGCTTGAGCAACATCAGACTTTGCTCCGGCGCGGCGCGATTGAATCGACGGCCGGCCAAGTCGTCGGTCAAAGAGCGATGATCGAACAGCGGGTCGTAGCCGCGCAAACTAAGCTTGAAGCCGTTTTTGCCTTGGGCACCGCCGTGGCAGGTTCCTGCATTGCAGCCCAACTTCGAAAGCATGGGGTTCACTTCGCGAACAAAACTGGCGGCGTGTTCCGCAACGACGCCTGAGACTTTGACGGGCACGACGACGGATTGCTCGCCGATCGTGAATTTGAGTTCGCCGTTGCCGTCGGCCGCGACTCGGACCAACCGGTTGTCGTTGACCGAGACGATTGCCGAGGGTTTATCGGTTGCGGGAGCCGCCAGCTTGGCCATGCGGGTCACGTCGATTCGATCGCCGGCGGCCGTCACACCGGTCAGCAATAATTGTCGATAGTCGAAGCGGTGACGTAGCTCGATCGCCGCAGGGTGAGCTTCGAGCTTAATAAGCTTGGTGCCGGCGGGTAGGGCCTCGACCACTGTTCCGGGATTTGCTGTATCGTTGTTGGGTGTTGGCGGTGCCTTGGCTTCGGCGGCGCGTAGCGATGGAACGCCGATCAGCAAAATCGCCAGCATGGCTGCAATTGCGCGGGACGTTCTCGATGCAGATTGTCGTGCAGTCGCTGACATGATTGCAATCCTTTTTGAATCTTCGAAACGCGACCACTGGTCGCGGCTTTATAATTTCGTAGAACGGAATTCATTCCGTTTTATATTTCAACCTCAAAAATACCGTTATCGAGTGAACTTCTGTTCAAGCCCTCGCCACTCGTTACCTCGCTGCCTCTCCCAAAGGGAGAGGCAGTTTGTTACCGTCCTGCATGTTCCGAAGACGGAATAAATTCCGTCCTACACATTTCAAAAGACGGAATGAATTCCGATCTACTTGCCGGGGATCGGCATGAACTCTTTGATCAGCTTTCCCGTCGCAGCGTCCATCAATATCACTTGCCCGTTGAAGCCCCCAGCGGCGATCGCTTTACCGTCGGGACTGAACGTGGTCGTGTAAATTGCGCCGGGTTGGCCGTCGTATTTTGCAATCAGCTTGGCGTCGGCGGAATTGTAAACGCGAATTTCTCCGGTGCCGTCGTTGCTGCTGCCGACGACGATTTGCGAACCGTCGTGGTTGAATTGAGCCGAAGCAATTCGGCCGGGCAGGGCATCGAAGTTACGAATCAGATTGAAGTCGTCGCCGATCTTGCGGTCCTTGCCTGCTTCGCGAAACACGCGAAAGATCTTCGGCGTGCCATCCGAACCGCCAACCACCACTTCATCTTTGGTCGGATGTCGATCGACCGCGGCAAGTCCCCCTTTGAGGGCACCGGGCGTGATGCTGGTGATGTTATCGACGAACCGTTGCGTGGCGACCTCGATCAGTTTCATCGAGCGATCGCGACTGACTGAGATCAAATGCGACGAATCGTTCGAGAACGTGGTGTCGAGTACCCAATCGCTGTGCGCGCCCTGATACAAAATTTGTTGGCCGGTCTTGGCGTCGATGGCGCGGACGGTGTTGTCACCGCAACCAAAGGCAATTTTCGACCCATCGTGCGACCAGCTTGCCCCGTACAACGTATCGAAAGTGCTACTGACCGAGAGCTTGAGTTTTTGCTCAGCGACATCCCAAATTTGAATCTCGCCCATCCGTGCAGGCGAGCCGCCGGCGATGGCCAGCAGCTTGCCGTCGGGCGAAAAACGTATCGACTGAATGCGCTCGCTCAGACCGATCAAACGACCGACCAGTTCCGAGCCGTCGGCCTTGTGCAACAGCACTTCATGATAGCCCGAGACTGCGAGCAGTTTACCGTCGGGCGAAAAATCCAGCGAGGTAAGCACCGGTGCCGATTGGTAGACCGGGGGATGTTTGGCGTCAAACGTCTGCCGCGCACTCGCCGGCGTGTCGTCGATCGCTCCGGCGGCGATCCATTGGGTGATCAGCTCGATTTGCGCCGCGGCCAGTGCGGGCTTTTCTTTGGGCATCGCAGCCTTGCCGTCTTTGTCGGGGGTGATTTGGTCGAGCAAGTTGCTGTCGGCCGATTTTCCCTCGACGATGGCTACCGCTTCGCTTTCGCCTCCTTTGAGCAGTTCGGCGAACGACGTCATCACATAGGCACCGCCGCGCTTGGCCGGTTGATGGCAGCCCTGGCAATGTTCTTGAAAGACGGGCCGAACATCGCGGAAGTAGCTAACGGCACTCTTGGCAGGTGCCTTGTCTTTTGGCGAGGTTTCGGCCGCGGCGATTGCAGAGCGAATTAAGCTGGGATTGAACAACGGCGCAACGACGCCCAATAGCAAAGTAGCGACGACAACCAAGCGGTGCGGCATAAAACGGCCCTCGGGGCGAGCATTCAATGGATTCATGGTCGCGTGCGCCAGGCGGGAAAGCGGTCCAGCACGCATGAGGTAGCCCGTGCGAAATGGGATGGGCCGAGCGTCTATCTGAAAAACTGGGAACAAAATCACCCAGTTCAACAAATTCCTGCATCGACCCCGCACGTAGCAGCTTAAATCCCCGAACCCTCATTATAAGCGAAGGCCCAGCAACATCAAGCTTTTTTGGCTAGTCAAAAACTTATCGGTGTCGTGTGTGGTGGGGTATTTTTTACCTAGTGCTTTGTAACAATTCAATTTTGGGGTAGCGGAACTCGTGAGAGTTCCGATGAGCCGCGCAAACGTGCGGGTTTCAGAAGTCTCACGACTTCTGCTACTCCAATTCTTGGTTGACAAAACACTAATCCACACCCGTAGCTCAAAATACGTGTTTTTCAACGGACTGTTATGGCCGATGTTGACGCCTTGCGCGGTATCGACCATTAAAGGGCTCAATTAGGCCGACGGATAAAAGTGACTCTATAAGGATTTTGCCATCTGAAGCTGACTCCATGGGCAGTTCGTGGTCGCAGTCTGCCGCTAGCAATGCAATATTGATCGCCCAAGGAATACGTTCTTCAACACCATAGCCCCCGACCAAGGCAAAGTCATCCACATAGAAGTCTTCAAGCTCAAGTAGTTCCGGAAGCCAATATGCGAAACGGTCGACGTAGTCGTATAAAACATCTAACGTTGGTCCAGTGCGGGGAAAGTAACTTAGATTGAACCGCCCATTGCCCCCCTCGAGTAATCCAATAATGAACCACAGGTTCTTCATGCCTTCCAACAGCAATTTATCAAACTTCTCCATATAGTGAGGGCCAAAAGGAGCAGGCGTCAATTTGAAAAATATATCTTTAAATGCTGGTCCTACGACGTACATCCTCCAGCAATCGGGAAAGGTGGACCGTAGCCCTCGTCCTAAGGAAATAACTAACGCATCCCTAGGTTCGAATGTAACCATTTCAAGGCTTGAGAGAGTCGAATTCCACTGCCCATCTTTAAAGGCACTTTTGACGAGTTTCCGCCAGGCCTTTTGCACCTGGCGCTCTGATCCAAAAAGAATCGCGGGGAGCTGAAGGTTAGTTTCTAGTTTACGCGTCATATTACAAGCAATAATTAGGCTCTCTTAAGTCGTGCTACACCTGGAGCTGCGTTGGCCCACGACTTTGGGGTAGTGAGCGCAACGCGCCGGTGGCGGTTATAATTGCATTCATTAACCAATGTAAGCTGTGCGAGGCCTGGGCTACGAGATAACAGTCCCGTTGGGGCATGGCTCGTCTGACTCTTATCGCATTTTATTGTCGGCACCGATTTTGCTCAGTCCTGTCCGGTCTCCATTTGCAGATGGCGATCAAATCTGAATTTTCGTCACCGAAGGCCGACCCTATCCGGGGCTGCTAGCGACCTTTATTAGGAGGATTGAGTCATGGGTTTTATCCGTGGAGCCGCATTAGGTGCAGGAATGATGTATTTTTTCGACCCGGAACGCGGAGCCGTGCGTCGGGCGAATATCAATAATGCCGTCACCGATCTCTGCGGCGACTGCATGCAAACGTTGCAATCGGCTCAGCAGAACGTCACCGGCGGCCTGCAATCGGCCATGTCGAATGTCGAATCCGTGGTCGGCGGCGGGCACCATCGGTCGTCCGGCGATCAGCAAAACAGTCATCAGACCAGCCACCCAAACAACCAGTCCGGGAGTTTCTCGGCTGCTATGCAAAACGCTTCGCCTATGACCTGGGCCTTGATGGGGGTTACGGCTGCGCCTCTGGTAAAAATGTTCATGGGGCCCGGCAGTTTGATTGCAGCCACGCTAGGAGCGGTCGGCGTCAACTTGGCCCGCGGCGGAATGCAGGGATCCGGCGAAAAAGAAGTGGAATCCAACGGGCGAGTTTACAACAAAGCCCGCGGTCCCGCCTCGCAAGTGCAACGCGGAAACCATCGTCGGCGAGCGGGTGCCGAGATGAAAGTCTCTGAAATCATGACTCCCAGCCCGGCTTGCTGCCTGCCGGAAACTTCGTTGCGTGAAGTCGCTGAACAGATGGTCCGTTACGATTGCGGAGCGATTCCGGTGATCGACGCGGGCGGCAATCATCCGATCGGTATCATTACCGATCGTGACATTACGGTGCGTTCGATTGCCGAAGGTAAGAACCCGTTGCAACTCAAGGCACGCGATTGCATGACCTCGCCGGTCGATACCGTGTACGCCGATGCATCGATCGAAGAATGTTGCAATCGTATGGAATCAGCGCAGATTCGCCGAATGCTGGTCATCGATCACGAAGGCAAATGCATCGGTGTGGTCTCGCAGGCCGATATTGCGATGTTTGCGCCCGATGAAGAGACGGTCGATTTGGTGAAGGATGTATCGACCCCCGCTCCAATGGCAACGATCTGAGCAGTTGCGAGGATCGAGGGATTAGCAGCGAGGGAGAAGGAATCGTCGCTCTTTCGGAATTGTTCGGGAGCAATTTATCAAGCCCGCCCATTGCAATGGGTGGGTTTTTTACGCGCTGATCGGATTCAATCGTCGATTTGTGATCGTTGGCTTGGGATTGTTATCGGCCCGCTACTCATCTCTCACTGCCCAGCCAGCA
>JAYTAU010000496.1:0-3481 GCA_043737375.1 Planctomycetia bacterium | reverse complement strand
GTTACCCGCGCGCCGGGCGAAGCGCTGGCCGACTTCGCAATCTTTCGGCTGATTGCCGAATATTGGGGCCGCGGCGAAATGTTCCGCGAATGGACTTCGCCCGAAGCCGTGTTTCAGATTCTAAAGCGCGTTTCGGCTGGCCAACCGAGCGACATCACGGGAGTTGCCGACTATCGCATGTTGGATGAACGCGGCGGTGTGCAATGGCCGTATAGCGCGGACTTTCATGATCGACTTTCGAAAAACATGCCCACTCAGGGCAGTGAGCATGGCACCCAAGTTTTGGCCGCGCAGGACAGTGGACATGGCACCCAGCATTCCATCAAAGACAACAATCAGCGGCGGCTGTTCGAAGACGGCAGATTTTATCATGCCGACGGTCGCGCGCGTTTTATCTTCGAGGCGTCGCGACCGATGCCCGAACCACCGAGCAAAAAGTATCCGCTGATGCTGCTGACCGGGCGCGGCAGTGTGGCGCAATGGCACACGCAAACACGCACCGGCAAGTCGGCCGTGCTGCGCAAACTGTCGCCGACATCGCTGCATGTCGAACTGAACACACACGACGCGGCCGCACTAAAGGTGAAGCCCAACGAGTGGGTGTTTGTCGAATCGCAACGCGGCAGCATCCGGGCGCAAGCGTTTGTGACCCCGACCATCAAACCGGGACAGGTTTTTTTGCCGATGCACGACAAGCGAGTGAATCAATTAACCGATGCGGTGTTCGACCCGTATTCGCGACAACCGTCGTACAAGTGTTGCGCTGTGAGGATTCGTCGAGAAGGAGCGGTGGAATGATGCAGATTTTTCAGCCTCCGGCTTCGCCGGGGGGATCAATGTAAGTTGTGATTCGTAGTTATTCGAGCTCCGACTGAAAAGTGACGATGTCCCCCGGCAAAGCCGGGGGCTGAAAGGAATATTTATGAAACAAGCTACTTCGAAAATGCACTTTACTCACAGTCCGTCGGGCAATAACTTCTCTCGCCGAAAGTTCATGAGCACCGCAGCGGCGGGCTTGGCTAGCGCAACCCTGCTGTCCGGTTGCGACAGTGAATCGAGCGGTACGTCGTCGCGTACCACGCTCGCGGTATTGCCGGCAAACGAAGCGCCCGAGGTCAGCGATCTGAACATGGGCATGATTGCCTTGACCGATTGCTCACCGTTAGTCATCGCCTATGAGAAGGGATTGTTCGCCAAGCACGGCATCAATGCGACGATCAAGAAGGGCGCAAGTTGGGCGGCCATTCGCGATTCGCTGGCCACCGGCGAACTACATTGCACGCATCTACTATTCGGGATGCCGTTTTCGGCCACGATGGGACTGATCGGCGGCGCAAAAAAACCGATGGTCATTCCGTGGATCATGAACCGCAACGGGCAGGCGATCTCGGTCAAAGCCAGTTATAAGGGCAAAGTCGCCGGCGACGCGGCGGCGCTGAAACCATTTGCCGACGAAGCCAAGGCGGCCGGTAAACCGCTGAACTTCGCCATGACTTTTCCGCCCGGCACTCACGCGATGTGGATGCGGTACTGGCTCGCGGCGGGAGGCATCAATCCCGATACCGATGGCGCGCTGATCACGGTCCCCCCCGCGCAGATGGTCGCCAACATGAAGGTCGACAAGATGGACGCCTTTTGCGTGGGCGAACCTTGGAACGCGCGGGTGATTTCGGAGGGGGTCGGCTACACGGCCATCACCACCCAGGATATCTGGAAAGATCACCCCGAAAAAGTTTGCGCCTTCATGGCCGACTTCGCTGAAAAAAATCCCAAGACCGTCAAGGCCGTACTCAAGGCACTGCACGAAGCCAGTGTTTGGCTCGACAAGATGGAAAATCGCGACGAACAAGCGACCATCGTCTCGAAGCCCACCTACATCAACTGCCCAAAAGACATCATCCTCGGTCGATTGCAAGGCCACTACGACATGGGCGACGGTCGCACGAAAGTAGACCCCAACTATATGATCTTTCACGATCGTAACTGCAACTATCCGCAAACCAAGTACGGGTTGTGGTGGCTCTCGCAATTCCGACGCTGGGGAATGGTGACCGGAGCGCCCGACTACGCAGGGATCACCAAACAAGTGATGCGCCCCGACATCTATGAAGAGGCGATGAAGGAAATCGGCTACCAACATGCCGGATCCGATATGACACCCGAGACGTTGTTCGATGGTGTCGTGTTTGATCCGCAAGATCCCGAAAAATATGCCACAACATTTGCCGTTAACAGCTTGAAAGGTTGATGGAAATGAGCGTAGGCCAACTGACTCGCAACAAAACAGCACCCGCAACACCGGCGCGCGGCGGCTGGCTCGATGCGCTGGCAATACCCGCGATTTGGAAACGAGCAATTGTGATCGGACTGGCAGTCGGCTTGGTGCAAGTCTTGGTCAACCAAGGCGACGCCTGGCTCCATCTGGAGATTACGCCACGCTTGATCATTAAAACCGCTTTGACGCTGACCGTTGCCTTTACCGTTGCGCTGTTATCCACCGCATCGGGCTACATCGCATTCACCGCCGTTCACGCACAACTCACGTCAGAAATTAGGGACGAGTCATGACGAACTGGAAGAAACAACTGGGTTGGTTTTCGTTACCTGTGATCGCGATGGCGATTGTCGTGCTGCTCTGGTCGATCACCAGTGCCACCTGGGCGCCCAAGCTTCCCTCGCCGCTCGAAACCTGGGAGTCGAGCAAGCTGTACATTTTGAAGCCGTTTGCCAAGCGGGGCGAATTGGACCAGGGCATCTTGCGTTTCACCTGGTATTCGCTGATTTTAGTGGCGAAAGGTTACTCCCTGGGCTTGTTGGTCGGCATACCGTTGGGCTTCTTGCTCGGCATGTCCAAACTGTTTACCAAGGGCTTGGACCCGATCATTCAAATTCTGAGGCCGGTTTCGCCGCTGGCCTGGCTGCCGCTAGGGCTGGTGCTGTTCGGCAAGTCGGAACCGGCGGCCATATTCACCATCGCCATTTGTTCCATGTGGCCGACCGTGCTGAACACGGCTGTCGGTGTCCGCGCGATTCCGCAGGATTACTTGAATGTGGCCCGCGTATTGAAGCTGTCGAAATCAAAGACGCTGTTCAAGATTCTGATCCCCGCCACGTTGCCCTATATGTTCACCGGCTTTCGCCTCAGCCTGGGCATTGCCTGGTTGGTGATTGTCGCTGCCGAAATGTTGACCGGTGCGCCGGGCGTCGGCGGCTTTCTGTGGCAGGAATACAACTCGGATATTTATGCCCATATCATCCTCTGTATTCTGACGATCGGCATCGTCGGCTATGTGTTGGACCGATTGATGAGTGTCATTGAATCACGATTCAAAACGGCTTGAGTAACAGATGCAATTGTATAGGAGGGAACAGAGGAAACAGAGTATGGGAGATCGCGATGGTTGAATCTACTTTGCTTCCGCCCTCACCCGCTCGTTCCTCGCTGCCCTCTCCCAGAGGGAGAGGGTTTTGTCACGACAAC
>JAYTAU010000495.1:0-8560 GCA_043737375.1 Planctomycetia bacterium | reverse complement strand
CGACAAGACACACGATTTTTGCAATGAGCGCTATCCGCGGCATTCCGCAGCGGGTCATGCTAGCAGCATGCATCGTGTTGACCAGCATGGTCGGCTGCGATATTTCCGATGAGCCGATGCCGCGAAACGCGACGACGATCGCTCCACCCGGCACTGATAGTTGGGTCGCTTTTCCGGGTCAGAGCCAGCCTCATTCGCAGCACCAGCACGCGTCGCAGCCCATCGTCCGCGGCAACCTGCAATTTGTCACAGGCTATGCCCAGGGGGCTGCCTTGGCGGCGCAACAGCGCAAACCGATGTTGCTGTTCTTTACCGCGAGTTGGTGTCACTTTTGTCATCAAATGGCCGCCGACGCATTTACCGATCTGCAGGTCGTCAATCTTTCGGAGCGGTTCATCTGCGTGTTGGTCGATGCCGATGCCGAGGCGGCCATTTGTCGCGAGCATCAAATCCGCAGTTTTCCGACGATCGAATTCATCGCCGCGAATGGTCAACCGCTCAATCGAATGGTTGGCAAGCGGCCCGGCCACGAGTTGGTTCACGCCATGCACTCGGCATTGCAGGCGCTGGCGAGAATACCGAACGATCGCACGGGCAATCTCTACTAGTTTGCATGTTTATCCGCCGCGTCCTGGGACAGACTTTCACCACGGAGACGCGGAGAAAGGAGATGGTGGACAGATACCACCGACGGCAAATGTAATCGCCATCATCCGAAACTGCGATGACTTTGAAGTATTCAGTAGTGGTTTGATTCCTGCCTTTGAGCCTTAGCGCCCTTGCGCGAGACTTTAATCATGCCTTCTCCGCGACTCCGTGCCTCCGCGGAAATTTTGCCCCTTTGCAAACGACGCAGGGTCGACTAGGTTTTCTAGTTACCCTTCGATCGTACGAGCCGTCGCTTAGCCGCCGCGAGTCGCAAAGCCGAAGGTAGCGCCGTCGTGTTAACTTCTCTTGCGAAGTGTCGACGGCGTCGCGCATCTGAAGCCGGAATGAATTCCGGCCTACTTGTAGCGCGTTTGCGAAACCTCAAACCATTTACTCTCATGCGACGTGCCAAAATCAGCATCATCGGAGCCGGCAATGTCGGCGCGACCACGGCCCATTGGTGTGCGGCCGCGGAACTGGGCGATGTCGTCTTGCTGGACATTCCGCAGACCGAAAACATGCCTGCCGGAAAAGCCTTGGACCTGCGCCAATCGTCGCCGATCATGGGCTTCGACAGCAATGTGATCGGCACGACCAGCTACGACGACACTCGCAACAGCGATGTCGTGGTCGTCACCGCGGGCATTGCTCGCAAACCGGGCATGAGCCGCGATGACTTGCTGGCAACCAATGCCAAGATCGTCGGCTCGGTAGCCGAACAAATCAAGACTTCGAGCCCCGACGCGATCATCATTGTGGTCAGCAATCCGCTCGATGCGATGGTGCAACGCGCGTATCAGGTCAGCGGATTCAAGCCGCAACGTGTCATCGGTCAGGCCGGAGTACTCGACACCGCGCGTTATCGCACGTTTCTGGCGATGGAACTGGGCGTCAGCGTCGAAGATGTCTCGGCCCTATTGATGGGCGGCCACGGCGACACGATGGTACCGCTCCCCAGTTGCACGTCGGTCGGCGGCATTCCGATTTTGCAATTGCTCGATCAAAAGCGATTGGATGAAATCGTCGACCGCACCCGCAAGGGCGGGGCCGAGATCGTCGGATTACTTAAGACGGGCAGCGCATATTACGCTCCGGCGGCCGCCACCACGCAAATGGTCGAAGCGATTGTTCGCGACAAAAAGCGGCTGATTCCGTGTGCCGCCTATTGCGACAAAGAGTATGGCGTCGGCGGGTACTTTGTCGGCGTGCCGGTCGTGCTGGGTTCGAATGGGGTCGAGCGAATCATCGAACTCCAATTGACAGCTTCGGAGAAAGCGGAGTTCCAAAAAAGTGTCGACGCTGTCAAGGAACTCGTCAAAGCCATGGCCGGCTTGGCCGGGTAATGCATTGCATTATCTGAATCGGGAGGTGCCAAATTCGCCTGAGTTGGAAACTTCGGAAGTCTGGCAGCATGCTGTCATCACCAACTCTTATCATCGCGGACAAATGTCAGAACGTTTTGTGATTCGATAAGCCCGTTATTGATTCTCGGTGTCACATCGCTGGACGTTTGAACATCGTTGGTTAACAGTAACCTCCATCACTCAAGGTTGAAGTAGCGATCGAGCGTGCTCGCTACCCCACATGATGACGTTGACAGCGTAACACGTGTTTGAGTACAGTCCGAAACAAGTGTTCCTCTGCTGTGACCGTTCGATTGCGCAGACTTCACTCTAGTGATTGAATTTCATTGTAGAAGAATTTAACTGAAATCGTCGCGCTTCGTGTCGTGAATTTAGTATCGAGTGTCGTCGTCACGCTCGCGTGATGAAGGCTCATCGCGATGAATGCTTCAGCAGTAGTGTAATGACTGCACGACAAGCGATCGTTGGGTCCAACTTATTAGGTGCTTATGAATCGCATTCGACCGCTGCCAATCATGGACGAGTCGCAAGCCCAAAGCACGATGCTCAAGACCGCGGAAATTGCCCGTCGTCCGGCAATCACGACTCCGTGCCACGCGTATTTTGCGCCGTTGCATTATGAGCCGAACTATGCCTACCCCTTGGTGGTCTGGCTACACGGGCCGCATGACAACGAAAACCAATTGAAGAAGGTCGTGCCGCTGGTCAGTTTGCGAAATTATGTTGCCGTCGCGCCTCGTGGAACGGCGGTCAGCGAACTTGATGCGGGTCGCGGCTACTGCTTCAACTGGCGTCAGACCGACGATCATATCGCCGCCGCCGAAACGCGCGTACTCGACAGCATTTGTGCCGCCGAGAGTAAGTTCAATATCGCGCCGTCACGCATTTTTGTGGCCGGACTCGAATCGGGCGGCACCATGGCGCTGCGGCTGGCGATGCGCAATCCTGAGCGTTTCGCCGGGGCGTTGTCTTTCGGAGGACCGTTCCCCACCGATCGCGCACCGTTATCGCGATTGTCTACGATCCGCCGGTTGCCGTTGTTTTTAGCAACAACTCAAGAGAGTACGCTCTATCCCCAAGAGTTGGTTTGCGATCAGTTGCGATTGTTTCATAGCGCCGGCATGGTGGTCACGCTGCGACAATACCCTGGCGAAGATGGGCTGACCACGCTGATGCTCTCGGACATGGACCGTTGGATCATGGAGCAGGTCACGCTGACGCCCAGCGTGCAGGATGAAGTCGGCAGCGGTCGCGTGGTGAATTAATCATTCGCGACGAATCGCCCCGATTTGAAATCCGACTTTCCGATTTTGTCCGGCGTTGACACTATCGGCCAATTCCACTAAAAGCACTTCGCTTTTCTCCGTTCTTGCGCAACGCCACGGATGTCGCATGCGCAAGCCGGTCACGGTCGGTTGCCAAAACAAACTTGATCGAATCGAAGTCGTATCAGCAACGCGCTCGCGCGGTTGTCGAGCCAACTCGATTCACAACCAAGTGGCAAACGATGCACTAGATCAGGGATGATCGTCGCCTTGAGCGCTCCAACGCCACAGATCGAGCCTGCAACAACGACTGCCCCCGCGGCCGATCGTGTGCGGCAACCTTTGCGTGTGCTGATCGGCAGCTTTTCGAATAATCTGCTGACGCGCGGCCTGGTTGCGATCATCGCCGGAAGTTGCCTATCGCTGGCGGCGGTGTTGATTTACCTGAATCGTCCGCAACCCAAACCGATCGACGACGTTGAGTCTTCGGCGACTCCCGCGACAGCCATCAGCGCATTCGAGGCCGGTTCACTGAGCAAAGCCGTGCGGATTGCCAAAGCAATTCTCGACGACGGCTCGATCGAACCGGAAGATACCGCGGGCGCGAACTTCATTCTGGGTGCCATCGCGGCCGACGACGCCGAACGCTTATGGGGCCGCGATCAGCGTCGTTACTTCAAGTTGGCCTCGCGATACTTGAAAGAAGCCGCTAAACACGGCTTCCCCGCAGGACATGAATCGCGCGGCACATTTCTGTTGGGAAAAAGCCTGCTGTTGAGCGGGCAGATCGAGGAAGGCCGCGACGTCCTACAGCAGGCACTTATCGTCGCCGATGACGCCGACCACGCGAAACCCGATCATTCGGAGATCGGCGATTCGAACCAAAGCCGCGAGTTGCATCGGCTGTTGTCGATCGCTTTCATGTCCGAGCCCAACGCACGGTTGCAAACCGCGCTCAAGTACAACGCGCTGCAACTCGACGACGAATCGCTATCGGCTCACGAAACGCAAGAAGCCCTGCTGATGCAGGCGCAAATTCTGTTTCAGCTTGGCGAATACGACGAGTGCAAGCAAACGCTCGGCAAAATCGATCCCGCGTCCGAATCCGGGGTGGAAGCCCTGGTGGTCCACGGCGAATTGCTGATGCGCGAGGCCCAGGCCCTTGAAAAACTCGATATGTCGGTGGTCCCCGAGGCCCCGTCGAGTGCAGAACCGAATGCAGACGCCAAATACAAAGCCGCAATCGCCACCCTGCGACGTGCGCAAAATCGCGGTACCGAGCGCGATCGGGTGACACGCCGCGCAATGTACTTGATCGGACGGTGTTTTCTCGAGATGCAGGAACTGCGCGCGGCGTTGTCGCAATTCCAGCGCACGCGTCAGGCATACCCTGAAACCGAAGAAGGCATCGCCGCCGGAATCGAAGAAGCGGAACTCTCGCATCGATTGAGTGATGACAAGCAACTGCTCGAAATCTACCTGGCCGTGCTTGCCGGAGCGGGTCCGGCCGATACCTATCATAACTCGCTATTGCCGATCGACACGTTGCGTGCGCGGTTGCTCGAAACGTATCGCGCCTATTTGAACGATGATAAGTTTGCCGAAGCATCGCAACTGGCCAAGGCCATGCAGTCGTTGCTCCAGCCTGAAAGTGCCGTCCGGTTGCAGGCCGAAGCCCATGCGGCCTGGGCATCGTCGCTTAAATCCCAATCGTTGAAAGCCGCCGGACCCGAAGTCGAAAAACTAATCAAGTCAGCTCGCGAACAATTTCGTGCCATGGGCGATGCCCATGCCAAGCTGGCCGAACTTCGCTTTGCAACCGCGCATTATTCCGAAGATGTGTGGGACAGCGCGCAAGGCTATCTGGAAGGACAGGATTTTCAACGCGCGTCGGTTCAACTGCGCGAATATTTGAAGTACGAGCTGCGCAGGCGGCGGCCCCGCGCGCTACTCGGCCTGGGCGAGGCTCAGCTTTCGCTCGGTTATCCGCAACAATCATTGATCACGCTCGACGAATGCATTCAGGATTATCCACGCGACCCGGCCAGCTATCGCGCGCGACTATTGGCAGCCAAGGCTCATGTCGAACAGGGCGAATTGCAACCGGCCAAGGAACTACTGTTAGCCAATCTCGAAGGCACCGAATTGACTCCGCAAAGCACCGAGTGGCGCGACTCGCTGTTCGCGTTCGGCACGCTGTTGCAAGATGAAGGTCAACTGATCGAAGCGCAGGGTCGTCGCGAACGAGCCGCCGGACAGGCCGATGCGGCCGAGCCCAGCCTGCAGCGCGCAAAACAAATCTATGAAGAAACCATTCGTCGCTTGGAAGAGGCCGTCGCGCGATATCCCGAGTCACCTCAGGTCGTCGAAAGCCGCTATGTCATCGCCGAATCGTACCGCGCCTCGGCCCGTTTCCCGCGCGAAAAACTGGAACACGCCAAGATCGAAACTTCCAGACTCGAACACTCGAAGGAACTGCAGCGGTTGCTACTGGCCGCGATTTCCGAATACGAGCAAGTGCAAGAACTGCTAACGCGAAGGCGCGAAGAATCACAGTTAACCACCGCCGAACAATCGATCTTGCGAAATTGTTACTTTGCCCGCGGCGCAGCGCATTTCGAGCTCAAACGATACGACGATGCAATCGCGGCATACTCGGCGGCTACCAACCGCTATCAAAACGAGCCCGAAGTGATGGACGCTTTCCTACAGCTTGCCGCTTGTTATCGAAGATTGCAGAAACCGGAAGAAGCCCGTGGCGTGGTGCAGCAAGCCAAGGTCGTACTCGGTCGAATTCGCGACGACGTCTTGTTCGAGAAGACCACGATTCATTCGCGCGACGAGTGGGCGCGCGTACTCGATTGGTTGGCGGCGCTTTGACATGAGAAACACAAACGGTCGGCCACGGCCTGGCCTCCTACAATTAGCTTCGCATTAATTGCATGATCGTTCACGATACAGACACCCTGTCCGATGCCATGGAGCAGAAACACGAACTGCTGCTGCAGCTTCGTGACCTAGGCCTGCGCCAAATCGAGCTGATCGTGCAGGGCGACATGTCTCGATTGCTGAAGCTGTTGGCAGCCAAGCAACGCTTGACGGCGGCCTTGCAATTGAACGAGCGTGTACTGGAACCCTTTCGAAATCAAGACCCGGATCAGCGCCGCTGGCGAACCGCGGACGATCGCCGTCGCTGTGCCGAGACCGCGCTGCGTTGCGAACAATTGCTCGCCGCGATCGTCGAACAAGAACGTCGTAGCGAATCCGAAATGACTGTTCGTCGCGATGCGGCCGCGACGCGTTTGCAAGGGCTGCATCATGCAGCGCAGATCCATCACGCTTATAACGAAGAAGCCGGTCCGCGCCACTCAGAGCTTGACCTGACAACCCAAGGATAAGTGCCATGGCAAATCTTCCCACGCTGTACGATCCGGATAATTTAGGACCGGATTCCGATCTGCAGACCGTGCTCGCGGCTTGGCACGGTGCCACCGTTCGACTTGAACACACCCATGAAGCACTGCGCGCCGAAGTGCAACGACTCACGGCTGAGTTGGTCGGTAAGAACCGCGAATTGGCACGAAAGAATCGCCTGGCCGACCTGGGGCAAATGGCCTCGCATGTGGCCCATGAAGTGCGCAACAGCCTGGTGCCGGTGACGCTTTACATGAGCTTGCTGCGTCGCCGGTTGTCCGACGATCCAGGCAGCGTCGACATACTCGACAAAGTTGCACGCGGTTTTTCCGAAGTCGATACGTGCGCCAACGATCTGCTGAATTTCACGGCCGACCGCGATCCGCGCTGGGAACAATTCACGGTGCGAACCGTGATCGACGAAGTACTCTCGGCATTGCAGCCGCAATGGAGTGCTCAAGATATCACGCCGGTTATCGATGTGCCGCACAGTCATCGCCTCTCGGCCGATCGTGAGATGCTGCGTCGCGCGGTGATGAACCTGGTACTCAACGCGGTTGATGCGATGCCCGACGGCGGAGAATTACACATTACTTCGTATTGCGGCAGCACTGGCTTGGAACTGGAAATCGCCGACAGCGGTCCTGGACTTTCCGACGATGTGCGGCTTCGCGCGTTCGAGCCGTTTTTCTCGACCAAAAGCCACGGCACCGGATTGGGCTTGGCGATCGTTTCACGCATTGCCGAGGCGCATGGCGGCGGTTGCTTGGCGCAGAACTGTCCCGATGGAGGCGCGGCGTTTACGCTGCGGATTCCGCGACGCTACAAGGAGGCCGCGGCATGAAGCTAATTACCGCCGACGAACAAGTTGCCAATGGCATCGCGCGCGTGCTGGTTGTCGACGACCATGCTCGCGCCCGCGAATCGGTCGCCGATGTCTTGCGCCATGCCGGATATCATGTCGAATGCTTGGCCAGCGCCATCGAAGCCCTCAAGCTCTTACAGCGTGAAAGCTTCGATGTGGTGATTACCGATCTGCAAATGCCCGGAATGAACGGGCTGGATTTTATTCGTCAAATTGAAGCCCGGCGTTACGGCGTACAGATCCTGATGGTGACGGCGCATGCCTCGGTTGCAACAGCGGTCGAGGCCATGCGGCACGGCGCATTCGATTACATTGAAAAACCGTTCGATATCGTCAAGCTCGAACAGTTGGTGGCCCGCGCGGTTGAGCTGGGCCGATTGCAAGATCGGCGTGCGACAATTTCGCCGGCGTGCAGTAGCGATTCTGTAGCCTTGATCGGTGACAGTCGGCCGATGCAGGCCCTCAGGTCGCGATTGGCTCAAGTCGCCAGAACATCCGAAACCGTACTGATTGTCGGTGAGAGCGGCACCGGCAAAGAGTTGGTCGCACGCAGTGTGCATGCCCAGAGTGCCCGTGCAAAGGCTCCGTTGATCAGTCTGAATTGCCCTGTTTTGTCGGCTCAATTGATGGAAAGCGAGCTGTTCGGCCATGAGCGCGGCGCATTCACCGGTGCCGACGCCGCGCGAACCGGCCGCTTCGAACTAGCCGGCGGCGGCACCATTCTGCTCGACGAAATTACCGAGATCGAATTGCCGCTGCAAGCCAAACTGCTGCGCGTGCTGCAAGAGAAAAGCTTTGAGCGCGTCGGCTCGAGCAATACCATCCATGTCGACGCGCGGGTGTTGGCCACCAGCAATCGTAATTTGCGTCAAGAAGTCGCAGCCGGAAGGTTTCGCGAGGATTTGTACTATCGATTGGCCGTTGTGCCGTTGACCGTGCCGCCGCTACGCGATCGGCGCGAAGACGTGCCCATGTTGTGTGAACATTTCTTATTGCGATCGGTT
>JAYTAU010000494.1:0-3485 GCA_043737375.1 Planctomycetia bacterium | reverse complement strand
ATCGGGTTGGCATGGCTTGTGCACGACTCTTGGCTGCCAAAATTTATAGCCCCTGGCTTTGCCAGGGGACTCGCTGAGACTTGCGCTTGGCGAGACTTCCTGCTTTCGCCAGAGCCGACCATGCCCACCGGCGAAGCCGGGAGCTGAGGGTTAACGCTGATCTCGGCCTCCAATAGCAGCTCAATGGCCGCCGGCGTGGTTTGCGATTGGGCCAGCGCGTTGAGTACGGCTTCGGCTTGCTCGGCCGTGTCGAGCCTAGCGACGATTAGTGCGGTGCGCTGCGGCAAAGGTTTCACCTTCAGCGTGACCTGCGTAATCACTGCCAAGGTACCCAGCGAGCCAGTCAGCAGTTTGCAAAAGTCATAGCCGGCCACATTTTTGACGACTCGCCCGCCGGCCTTGAACGCCACGCCTCGACCGTCGACCGCGCTGATGCCGATGACATAGTCGCGCAAAGTGCCGTGCAAGTAGCGGCGCGGGCCGCTGGTGTCGCACGCGATGATGCCGGCCAGCGTGGCCAGTTCGCTTTGCGACACATCGATGGGCAACGTCTGACGCTCGGTCGCCAATATGCGTTGCAGATCGGCCACGCGAATGCCGGCTTCGGCCGTGATGGTCATGTCACGGGCAGGGTAATCGATCACCTGCGACATGCCAGTCGTGACCAGTCCGATGCCGGGCAACCGTGGTGCCAGACCGTACGCCAGCGAAGTCGCACCGCCGATCGGATAGATGGCCGTACGTGAGGCATAGCAATCTCGCACTACAGACACGAGACCCGCCTGATCGACGGGCATGTGCGTTTCGAGCAGATGTGGCAATCGCTGGTCAGTCATTTTGTAGGTACATATTGATCACTTCCGGCAAAAAAACTGGACTGAGCCGATGGTTCGATGCACAATTGTGATTGGGGATTCGAAATCTTTGGTTGGCGCCAAAAAAAGCGTCGAACAAATCGTCGTTATTATTCCGTCTTTTGACGGGATAAACCCGGTCGCTCGCGAAGCATCTAGTCGCCAAGTTGATTCGATGAGCATTCTAAACATTCTTTCACGTTAGGGTAACCGTTATGCCAGCACGTTTCGACCGTCGCGATTTCATCAAAACCACGGGGCTGATTGGCGCGGGCTACTTTGGCAGTTCGGCGGCAACTTCCGCTTCCGCGCGGGCGGCCGCATCGCCCAGCCAAAAACTGAATATCGCCGTCATCGGGCTGGGGGGTCAAGGTTCAGGCAATCTAAAGTCGGCCGGCAACGACAACAATATTGTTGCCCTGTGCGATGTCGATGACGTGAAGGCCGGCAAGGCTTACGAAACGTACTCCGGTGCCAAGAAATATTACGACTTCCGCAAAATGTTCGACGAGATGGAATCGAAGATCGACGCCGTCGTGATCAGTACGCCCGACCATACGCATTTTCACCCGGCCTACTCGGCAATCAGTCGCGGCAAGCATGTGTACTTGGAAAAACCGATGGCTCACTCGGTATGGGAAGTGCGCAAACTAACCGACCTGGCTCGCGAGAAAAAAGTCGCCACGCAATTGGGTGTGCAACGTCACACGCTCAAGAGCATTCGGCGATCGGTCGAGTTGATTCAGTGCGGTGCGATTGGCACGGTGACCGAAGTTCATTCTTGGATCGGTAGCTCGCGCGGGATGCCAGGCAAGCCCGACGAATCGCAACCGGTGCCGTCGACCTTGAAGTGGGATTTGTGGGTCGGCCCCGCGCCCGAGCGACCGTACAGCCCCGACATTGCTCCTTACAAATGGCGATTTTTCTGGGATTACGGGACGGGCGAGGCAGGAAACTGGGGCTGCCATATTTTGGATATTCCGTTTTGGGCACTCGATCTGAAGTATCCGACCAAGGTGCAAGTCACCGGCGCCAACCCCGACCCGGTGTTTACCCCCAAGTCGATGAGTACGCAACTCGATTTTCCGGCCGGCGGAAAGCGCGGGCCCGTCGCGCTGCATTGGTATCAAGGTTCGCCGCCAATTTTGGCCGAGCGAAATCTCCAAGCCGACAGTAAGGGCATGAACAACTTGTTCATCGGCAGCGAGGGGATGCTGCTCTCGGGGTTCAACACCTATAAATTATTGCCCGGCGAAAAAGCGGCAGACTTCAAAGAGCCCGACCCGTTCTTGTACAGCACGCCGGGTTTTCATAAGGAATGGCTGGCCGCTTGCCGAGGCGGCACCCCGGCGAGTTGCAACTTCGACTACTCAGGTCCGATGAGCGAGACGGTGCTGTTGGCCAATGTGGCGTATCGCGCCGCCGAAGGCTTTGCCTGGAACGCCGACAAGCTGGAAACGACCGGCAGCGCCAACGCGCAAAAGTTTATCCGCAGCGAATTCCGCAAGGGCTGGGAAATATGATGGCAAGCGTCGGTCGGAGGTAATTAGCCACAAAAGACACGGAGAACACAGAGAGCGACCATGACGAATGGTGAAGCCCAGTCGAATGGCGGAAGTAAACTCGGTTCCTCCGTGAGTCGGTGGTTCAGTTCCTAGCGAAATTTCAGATACGCGAAGCGCGCGGGTCGCGAAAACTTGAGCGACAGAACCGGCGAGTACGCCTGCAACTGCACCTCGCCATGCGGCGGTCGTTCAATACGGTAGACATTGCCGCGCCATTGATCGCCCGGCTTAGGAATCGAATTTTTGCCGCCAGGAAGTTGCGAGAGCGGTATCGAGACTTCGACATCCCACGATTTACCGGCGTGATTTTCCTCGGCGGATTTATTGATCCGACCGGGCTGCCCATCGATGCCGTGGACCTGTACTTTTACATCTATCCCTTTGCAGTCGTATTCTTTGAGCGGCGTGCGATTGAGCAGGTCATTGCCGCCGTCCGTTTTCCAACCGCGCGTGTTCACGATCAACGCATCCCAAACCTGCGCCGTGGGACTGATGTCGATCTCGTAGTAATAATGCGGGTCGTCGCCGGTACATAGAAACAGTTCCACGCAGTCGCCGTTGAATACCGGGTCGTCGTGCTTTTCTGCAGCACTGAACACATGCGGGTCGGTCACTTCGAACGCGACGTACAACCGTTCGTCGTCGTACAACATTCGGAAGCGCGTACCGTGCTTCACCTTCTTACCAAGTTCCGGAGTGCCCAAATCACCGACTTGAGCCTTGGCCCAAACGGCATCGTCGAGTTTACCGTCGATCTTTGGAGCAGCCGAGGCCCGCTCGATGGTGTACGTCTTGGCCGGAGGATCATCTTCGTCGATGACGAGTGACGGCAGCGTGGCAATCGTGGTGAACAGTCCGGCAAACGCGGCCGCTGTTATGCCAATCAAAATTACACATGCTACGAACGTCGCGGTCCATCGAGTAGCGATGCGACGTTGGTCGTACGGGAAGACTCGCATACGGTTCCCCGAAATTATCTCGATGATCTGTATATAGTGCCGGTTGATAGCATATCACAGACCGACGTAGCCGGAACCCAGACAAGCTCGCCGCGCTAGCAAGTGAC
>JAYTAU010000493.1:0-3486 GCA_043737375.1 Planctomycetia bacterium | reverse complement strand
GAATTTGTTCAAGCACCTGGGGCTGCTGGACATCGCTCTTTGGAAATCCGAACAGGCCGACTGTGCTGCGTTGCAAGTCAGTCTGAACCTGCAAGGTGTCAAGCCGACTCCGCTGCCGAAGTTCAACATCGGCTGCGCGATGAGCGTACCGCGACTGGGCTTCCAAGATAACTTCTTCGCCTGGGCACAGGCGTTGATGCCATTGGGAATCATCCCCACAAAATACGATGGTGCGTTCTGGGGTCAATGTCTGGAGCGTGTCATGTCGGACATGCTCGACAGCGACTACATCCTGACCGTGGACTACGACACGATCTTTACTCGGCAGCATGTCGAACAGTTGATTCGGCTAGCGGCCAAGTATCCCGACGCCGATGCGATTGCACCGATCCAAGCCAAGCGGGGCGGTGGCCTGCCGCTCTGCACGATCCGCGATGAACACGGCGAGTTCGTCAAGCAGTTGCCACGCGAAGCATTCGACGCCGACTTGCTCGATGTCCACACCGCTCACTTCGGCCTAACGCTGTTGAAGACTTCCGCACTGCGCAAGCTCTCGCATCCGTGGTTCTTGGGTGTGCCGGACGAGACCGGTCACTGGGGTGAGGGCCGTGTTGACGATGACATTTATTTTTGGCGGAAGTGGCGCGAGAGCGGCAACCGCTTGTGTCTGGCGAACCGAGTAGTGGTCGGGCATGGCGAGTTCTTGGTGACGTGGCCCGACGAAAACTTTCAGCCTGTGTATCAGCATCCCAAAGAGTTTTGGACCAACGGCTTACCCGAGAAGGTCTGGCAATGAGAGTGCAATTTATCCAATCGTGGCGCAACTATCGACGCGACCAAATCATCGAACCGCCGGACGGACAAGCTCGCGAAATGATTCGTCGGGGCATCGTCAAAGAGTTGGCTGTCGCAAGTCCCGTGATTAAGAAACCCAGCAAAAAGTAAATGGCCGAAACGCTCGTAACCGCCGCGACTGAAGACCCGGTTAGCTTGAGTGACATCAAGCTGCATTGCCGGATTACGCACAACGATGAAGACGAATTGCTGTTGCAGTTGGTCGGGGCGGCGACCCGTCACGTTGAAAGCCATTTGAATCAGCAGTTGGTCACAGCCACTTGGCGACTGACGCTGTTGGGTTTTCCGCATTGCGAAATCATTGTGCCGCGTCCGCCGCTAATTGCCGTCAGTTCAATCACCTACGTCGATACGGCTGGCACCACGACCACATTATCGGCGAGCAATTACCAGGTTGACGCATCCGCCAAGCCGGGCCGCATCATGCCAGCCTATTCGTTGTTTTGGCCGGACACACGCTACGAGACTTACATCGCGGTGACGATCAACTACACGGCCGGATATGGAGCAGCGGAAGATGTGCCGCTGCCGATTCGACAAGCGATTAAATTGCTGGCCGCTCATTGGTATCAGAACCGTGAAAGCGTATTGGTCGGCACGATCAGCAGTGAATTACCGATGGCTGTGCGATCGTTGCTGGCCGGTGAGTGGATGGGGAACTGGATGACATGACACAGAGTGCCGGAAAACGGGACCGCTTAATCACGATTCAAACGCGCACGACGGCGCAGAACGCCAACGGCGAGGACATCGAAACGTGGTCCGCATTTAGTACGCAATGGGTCAGCATCAATCCGCTCAGCGGCAGCGAGTATGTCTATGCCAAACAAATCAGCAGCACCGTTACCCATCAAGTCGAATTGCTGTACGTCGCGGGAGTCACAACCACCATGCGAATCGCGTACGGCTCACGAACGTTATTCATCGAAAGCGTGCTGGAGCTTGACCGTCGAGCAGGATTGCGGTTGCTCTGCCGTGAGGATGTGTAATGCCGGACAACGTGGCCATCGACTTGTCGGGCGACAAGGAACTGATTGCAGCACTAAACAACTTGACCCCGGCACTAGAGAAGAAAGCACTTCGCACGGCATTACGCGAGAGCAGTAAACCGATTCTGTCGGCGGCTAAAGCTAGGGCACCACGCGACACGGGCGCATTGAAAAAGAGTTTGCGAATCAAGGCGTTCAAGCGAACACGTAAAGGCAAGGTCGGATTCAGTATCGGTACGAGCAGCTTGGGTAGTGCCTATCAGGGCAAGCAGTTTTACGGCGCGTTTCAGGAGTACGGCTGGCACACGGGCAAACGCACGAACGAGATTCGACGCTCACAGTCGGCAGCACGCAGGGGAAGTACGACCGCGAAGCAAGCACTACTCGGAGACAGCCGGAAGTTTATCGAAGGCCGCAAGTACATGCGGCAAGCCTACACATCGCAGAAGCAAGCCACGCTGACGCTGATGCGACAACGGATTTTTGAAGCGATTGACAGAACGGTCAAGGCGCAAGCGGCGAAGGGAATCAAACGCAAGTGAGCCTCGAAACGGACTTACATGCCTACCTAAAAGCCAATGCCGGAATTCTGGCCGTGGCAACAGGCGGCACGTATCACGTTCGACGGCCAATCGATAGTTCCGCGCCGTGCTTGGTCATCGGACGTGGTGCCGGTGAACGCGGTCACGACTTAAGCGGCGGTGCCGGTTACGCGCAACCGGACTTTGACCTGGACTGTTTTGCGACTTCGTTCGTCACGGCCAAGGCGATTGCACTGGCAGTACGCACGGCGTTGCAGGGCTACAAGGGCACGATGGGTTCGACGGTGGTGCATAGCGTGATTGTCAGCGACGAAACGGATTTATACGCATACGCGCAAAACAGCAGCGACGTTGGCATGTATCACACGGCACTTAGCGCAACGGTGCTTTACCAGGAAACGATTCCAACTTTTTAAGGACGCATAGCAATGGCTATTACCGAAGGACTCGGAACGACGCTCAAGGTTACGATCGCGGCCACGCCAACCACGATTCCGCAACTCACGTCGCTGACACCACCGCAGATCAGCAACACCGAAGTCAACACCACGGCGTTGGATTCGACTTGGGATACCAGCCAATCGACATTGCCCAACGGCGGCACGATCAGCGGCACGATGAATTGGGATCCAACCAACGCGACCCATGCCTACTTGCGGACTTCGATCGGACTGGGCACCGCCGAAGTTTGGGTGGTCACGTTTCCCGATAGCGGCACGGCAACCGAAGGCTTCAGCGGCTATCTAACCGAGTTTAGTTACGGCGAAGTCAGCCCGACCGGCGTGGTAACGGTCAACTTCACGGTGCGGATTACCGGCACGGTCACACACACACCATAAGGAGACTAGCGATGGGTTTGCGGGAGGAAATCAAAGCGGTTGCGGACCACAAGATTGTACCGGTGGAAGTCCCCGGCTGGCCGAGCGGTGTCTGTGTGACAACGCTAAGCGGCAAGGACTACGGGCTGTATCAAGAGGCCGTCGAACGCGGTCGCAACACGGCTGGAACCGTGCCAAATACCAGTGTGCTCAAAGTGCTGCTGGTCATGTTGACGGCTTGCGACAAGGACGGCGTGAAGCTCTTTGCCGAGTCGGATCGCG
>JAYTAU010000492.1:0-3490 GCA_043737375.1 Planctomycetia bacterium | reverse complement strand
TTCGCTGGTAAGCGGCCCTTGATTTCTTTCTTGGAGTTAGCCTTGGCATCGGCTTTTGCGTCTGCCGCTTTCGCTTCAATCTTAGTCGTCTTCTTGGAATCGGCGGCTTGGAAGGCCGTGGCCGGAACCGAAAGACCCAACAGAATCGCCACACACACAGTCGCTCGTAGCATCGGTAGACTCCTCAACGGTTAAATTGGAACGACCCGGCTGCCCCAGTGGAGTCAGGTCGGTTGTTCGCTACTGTATTTAATCGCACCGACGATTTCAAACTTTTTGGGCCATTATTTTCGAGAAATTTATTGGGAACGTCGCGTTGCTGCAAAAACCCGAGATAGTTAAAGCGAAGAATCAGCAACTGAAATCGGTTGATTGTGCCGATTCTGATTCGCTTGGGCCGCCGGTCGCGCCGCAACATATTCCAGGCACTTGCGCGTCGATTGCGCTCAAGCCTTTCGCCGAACACCCCTGCTCCCACGCCTGACATCCAATCCGCTTTCTTCGCTACGACCCGCAAATAGCTAAACCGAGAGCGGCAAATCGGTTAGCCGGCTTGTACAACCCTCGGGTTGTCCGAGTACAATAAACAGATCGGTAGTGGGCCGGTATTTGCGTCCATCGGTCCAGGGCCAACGACATCGCCATCGAACATTCGTTTATTCTTAGGGGGAGTTTTTTCATGATGTATGCGTTCATCTCGTCCGCCCGATCGTGGGCTCGGTTCAGTTCAATCAATCATGACCGATACTTAGCCAAGCCGTTATCTGTAGCGATCCTATTCGCGAGTTTTTCATGGGCAGCTGCGCAAACCGCCACTGCACAAACGACGCCACCCCCACAGCAGGTCAATGCGGCGACTTTGATCGGCGACTCGGTCGAACAGCCCGATTCTCCGCAATACAAAGGGGTGACTGCCGCAATCGAGAAGTTCAAAGCGCGCGATACCGATGCGGCCCGCACGTTGCTGACCGAGGTTCGCACCACGCATCGTACGTTGCCCCCGGTCGAAGTTCTGATGGCCAAACTCTTTGCTCTGGCCAACCAGCCGCCGCTCATGCGCACGGAACTCGAGCTGGCCGTTCGTCGCAACCCGCTCGATCCCGAAGCATATCTGTTGTTTGCCGAACTGGCCGTCATCGAACGACGTGTGACCGACGCCGAAGCGCTGTACGATCGCGCGGCGGAACTGATGCCCGAGTTCAAAGACAACCCCATGCGGCGTCAGTCGTTTCAAAAGCGGCTGCTCAACGGCCAGGCCACCGTCGCCGAAAGCCGTTTGCAATGGGAAACTTCCGAAAAACTGTTGCGGTCGCTCTTGGCAATGGATAAAGACAACGCCGCCGCTCAACAACGACTAGGCCGCGCGATCTTTCAGCAAGCCGGCATGGATGAAACCAAGAAGTACAAAGAAACTTACGACGCCTTCGTCGGTGCGTTGACATCCGACAAGAACGCCGTGAAGCCCGACGTGGCGATGGGCCAATTGTTCGAACAAGCCGCACAAGAAAACAGCGGCGATACTAAAAAACATAAGTATTACCGCGACAAGGCCGCCGAATTCTATCAACGGGCTACCGCGACGAAAGACTTGAACTCGCATCTGTCCGCCGCCAACTGGGCGTTGCAAACCGATCAGCTTCCACTAGCGCAAACTTATGCCGAAGCCGCGCTCAAGCTGGACCCGACCTCGGTCGATGCCAAATTGGCCCGTGCCGTGATCGCCCGTTTTTCTGGCGATTTGGTCACTGCCGAGAAGCATCTGAGCGAAGCGTTTACCCAATCGCCAGGAAGTTTTCCGATCAGCAATCAGCTTGCATTGGTGCTGGCCGATACCAAGGATTCGGTCAAGCGTCAGCGCGCCAAAGAAATTGCCGAAGTCAACGTTCGTCAGTATCAAAAGAATCCCGAAGCAGCCGCGACCCTGGGCTGGGTCTACTATGTCGTGGGCGAGGTCAACAAGGCCGAGACCGTGCTCAATCAGTTGTTAAACGCCAACGCCTTGGGACCGGATAGTGCGTTTTACGTCGCCAAGATTTTGAACGATCGCGAGCGTTTGACCGATGCAAAAGAGATCCTGCGATTGGCAGTTGCGACTCCGCAACCGTTTGCCAATCGGAAAAATGCTAAAGCCTTGATGGCCGACATCGAAACTAAAATCAAAGCCAAAGATAAGGATACCGATACTTCCAAGGGCACCGCACCTGTCAAAAGCGAACCCAAGGACTTGAAGAGCAAAGCGACCAAGTAGAAAAGCTGGTCCTTGTATTCGAGTTTGTCTTGCAACCAACGAAAACGCCCACGGGAAATTTCCGTGGGCGTTTTGTTTTGGCAATTTATTATTAGTTGGTCACCGGATTTATCCCCGGCGGCAGATTAAAAATAAAAGATCATGGCAAGTCGATCCGTCGTCTTGCCATGATCTTTATCCTGAAACGGATCGGCTATGCTAGCTTGACCGATCCGCCCTTCCGAGTCTCTGATAGCAATCCTATCGACAGCAAGGCGTGCAACTCTAAAGCGGTTTATCCGGAATAATACTTCGCTAACCAAATTGTGTCAGCGATGATATTAGTACCTCGGGGGAAATGACATACTTCGAACGGCCCGGCGTTTGCTATTTATTCCACAATCCGGACAATAGTTGACGTAGATTAACTGCTTACTAAATAGGAACTTACGGTGAAAAAACCGTCGAGAGCAACTACGGAGGGGAGACCATGGAATCGGTCAATTTGGTTCCGAAAGAATCATCGCGACATATGTTGAACCGTGCTCGATCAATCGCGGCATGGCCTAGTACTGTTCACCAACCGACCTACAAAACCCCCCAGCGTCATTTGCGTATTCTTGTCGCCGAGGACGTACCTACGAACCAATTGCTGGTCCGAAGTTTATTGGAGGGGCGAGGCCATAAGGTCGACGTCGCCGAAAACGGTCGTGAAGCGCTCTCAGCTTTAGCCGATGGCAAATTCGATGTGGTGTTGATGGATGTTCACATGCCCGTCATGGATGGGCTGGAAGCCACGCGGGCGATTCGAGCACGCGACGGCTGGGGACTGCCGATCGTGGCCTTCAGTGCATATGGCAGCGAGTCCGATCGATCAGCCTGCTTCGAAGCAGGGATGAATGCCTTTCTGGCAAAGCCGGCCGACATTGCTCAAATGATTCGAACGTTGGAAAACGTCTGTAAATAAAGTAGGGCAATCGCAAGCAAATGTCATTCAAGCCTTGCGCTCGATCAAAAAAAAGCGGCCGGGTCAATAAACCCGGCCGCTTGTCTCATCAACTGTTCGCAAGCCCGCTTAAACGCCGGTTCAATTCACCGCCGTCAGTACTTCCGGCTCTTGTTCGGTCATGTCGTCTTCGACCGCCACGACCTGATCAATCGTGATTCGTAGCGTGCGAATTTTATTGCGCAAACTGCCGCGTGTGATCCCCAAAATTTTCGCGGCACGCGATTGATTGCCTTCGGTGGTTCGCAAGACGCGGG
>JAYTAU010000491.1:0-3492 GCA_043737375.1 Planctomycetia bacterium | reverse complement strand
AGAGAACACCGAGAAGAATGCAGAAGGGTGAATTGAAATTTATGGGTAGCTGAGTGATTATCCGGTCGAACACAGCGCTTGGATAATTATTCCCCATTCCAATTTCCCCTTTGGCTTCTCAGTGTCCTCTGTGACTCTGTGGTGATCCTAACTTTAAATTTAGTTGGGAGTGAATCATGTCGATCACCGAAGAACAAGTCCGCGAGTCGCTCAAGCAGGTCATCGACCCCGAGCTGTTCGTCAATATCGTCGATCTGGGTTTGATCTACACGGTCACGGTCGCGCCCGCTGCAAACCCAACGCTTGGTGCTGTTGCAACCACGCCGGCTGTTGCTGTCGCCTCGGATTTAACAGCTTCTTCTGCGACAGGTACGCCCGACGTTGTCGCGACGACTCCCCCGGCGGCGGATGCTCCCAATATGACTGAACAACCAGAGCCTGCTGAAAAAGAAGACATCTTCATCGAAATGACGATGACTAGTCCGGCGTGCCCCGCCGGGCCGCAGTTGATCGGCAACTCGCGTCAGGTGTTGCAGCGCATCCCGGGCGTCAGCAACGTCGAGATCAAGATCGTGATGACGCCCCCTTGGACGCCGGACCTGATGAGCGAAGACGCCAAGGATCAACTGGGAATCTTCTAAAGGCCTCGTTCTGTCGAGTAGCCAAAAATTGCCCGAGTTTGGGTGCATTCGCATGATGGAACCCCCCGCTCACGCGCCCAAGGTCTGGCGACCTTGGCTACATGGGTGGCCGACTTCTAAACCGTCGTTTGCTGGGTCATTTCGGCCAGCGTGTTTCCAATCTGACTTAGCCGACCCGAACTTGAGCGATCGGCCGTGGTCACACCGTGTCCATCTGTTTGCGTCTGATTGCGGTCGTTGCTCGTGCTGCTTTCGAGACAGTTGTTTATGCCATTCTCATGGCTATTGGCCACCGACTTCTCACGACCGTTGGTTGGTGCCGAGGGCACATTGCGGTGTACCAATGCCACTGCGGCCGCGGCGCCCACCACAATGTTGCTAATCGTTTCCCGATAGGCTTGACTGGTTTCGTTGTCGTCGCCCGGCTTCGCGGTGTTCTCCGCCAACCGCGACGTAAACGCTTCGATCTGCAATCCCGTGTGAAAAAACACCCGATTGCGCCCCGCGGCCTTGGCCCCGTACAGCGCGGAATCGGCCCTGGCCAGCAAGGATTGCTCGTTGTCTCCCTCGACGGCCGCTGCCACTCCGCCGCTGATCGTCAGCGGCAACGATGTTTCGACACGTTCGAGCAGCCGATGCGCAAACACACAGGCACCTTCCAACGAAGTTTGCGGCATCACGATGACAAACTCTTCGCCGCCGTAACGCGTCACGACATCCGTATCGCGCACGCTATCGTCGAGCAGCTTGGCGACCGAGGTCAAAATCGTATCGCCGTACAAGTGTCCTTGTTCATCGTTCAGTTTTTTGAAATGGTCGATATCCAAAATGACGATCGCGAACGGTGCTTCGTACCGATGCATCATGGCCAACAGCGACGCCAAGGTTTCGTCGAGCGCGCGGCGATTGCTGACGCCCGTCAAAGGATCGGTGCGAACCTCGGTGAACGACATCAGGTAGCCGGTTTGCTGCCGAATTTCGTCGTAGGCGCTGGCCAATTGCGTGGCCAGTTTCAGGGTCGGCCCGATCATGCCCTCGGCTTGGCTGCACAGCTCTTGCCAGGCCCCTTCCTGACGGTCGCCCCCCAGCGAGAACACCCGCTCCTTGAACTGCACGATGCTCGAATGATGCGTCGACAGATGTTGCCGGACCGACTCGGCGATTTTTTCGAGTTCCTTGGCAACGGCCTGTGCCCGCTTGAGCTCGCGACGGCTTTGCAGTTCGGGCGTGTCGATCGCAACTTGACGCCGTCGCCCGACCAAGTATCCGATCGTGGCAACCAACGCCAATGCGACGGGCGTGGGCAGATGAATTTGCCACCAGCTCCACTCGGCCAACAGTTGAATGCCAAACACGACGAAACCTCGTAAACAGAATCCAGCTAATGAGACAAATACCAAGGAAATATAGGACGCGAATTGCCGCCGGATTGCGGGCTATCCCACGGACGACCTCCGCGAAAGTCCGCAAAATTGCGGAGGGTAGAGCGGATGGTAGCGATCTGTCCGACTAGAGAGACGCGACAGAATGAGCGCGGCGAAGGGTGGTCGGTTGCGTGGGCTGCTTCTTATCGGCGAGTGCCGGCGTTTGTTGATGGAGCCGATTCACACCGGTAAAGTCTGACCTTGAGCATTGGCAACGATCTAGTAGCTCGATCGCGAACCGAACCCCCGCAAACACATAAAACCTAGCACCAACGCCCCGACCATCACCATGAACCATTCCTGCGAATCCAGCCGGAAAAGCCAGCCCACTGTGTTAGAATAGACGTTCCACATGGCGGGACCGGAGGCTAAGGACGAAAGGCTTTGAGTTCGGTGGCGAATTTTTAGTCGTTCGCCGAATTTTGCCCGATTAAGCTTAGCTCAGAATATTTGGTGGCGGCCCGCAAAAATCGCCGGATACCGATCGAGTCTTCGCCCGCCTCACTTCGCAATTCCACACTCCCCATTCTGCCGCATGTCATCCACTTACGATTACGACGTTCTGGTGATCGGTGCCGGGCATGCGGGCACCGAGGCCGCGCTGGCCGCGGCTCGGCTGGGCGCCAAGACCGCGCTGTTGACCATCAACTGCGACACCGTCGGGCAGATGAGTTGCAACCCGGCCATCGGCGGCGTGGCCAAGGGGCAAATCGTTCGCGAGATCGACGCGCTGGGCGGAGCGATGGGCCGCGTGATCGACGCCACGGGCATTCAATTCCGCTTGCTCAATCGCCGCAAAGGTCCGGCGATGCACAGCCCGCGCGCGCAGGCCGATAAGAAGGCCTACCAATTCGAAGTCAAACGCATCGTCGAGGATCAGCCGAACCTGACGCTGCGGCAAGAGGTCGTCGAAGAACTGCTGACCGAAGCGATCAATAGCGGCGGTTCGTCGACCGACACATCGCTTCGTATCACCGGCGTGCGCGTGCGAGGAGACGCGGTCTATCGCGCACAGGCCGTCGTACTGACGACCGGTACGTTTCTGCAAGCGATCATGCACACCGGCGAAACCAAAACCGCCGGCGGACGCGCGGGTGAAGGCACGACCGCCGGCATCTCGGGCACGCTGGCGCGATTGGGTTTTCAACTCGAACGTTTCAAGACCGGCACGCCTGCACGACTCAACGGCCGCACCATCGATTACAGCCGCTGCGAAATTCAACCGGGAGACGACGACCCGCAACCGTTTTCGTTTATCAGCAACACTGTGACGCAGGACCAAATGCCATGCTGGATCACGTACACCAACACCGCGGTGCATGAGCTGATTCGCGCGAACTTGCATCGCGCCCCGATGTATAGCGGGCAGATACAATCGCGCGGGCCGCGTTATTGTCCGTCGATCGAAGACAAGGTTGTACGGTTCG
>JAYTAU010000490.1:0-8594 GCA_043737375.1 Planctomycetia bacterium | reverse complement strand
TAATCAGACCTTCCTGAAAGCCAGTTCTTTACAACGCGACGCGCTCCTGCCAACCTGGAACTATATCGTTCGACCCCAATCTTAAATCCGGAAGTTATTTATCGGTCGTTCCTTAACTGTCGCAATCAGTTTTAAGTTGTCCAAAGAGTCCCAGCGTTGACCGAAGTTATACTTCGCATAGAACGCCTCCTCATCGATTCCTAAAGCGTCGAGGTGCGGCATAACGAGTGCCCGCCAACTGTGTGTCGGTTTGCCATCAATATTCACGGTATAAGCCGGGGGCAAAGCACCCTTGACCGAGTCATATGACACCAAAGCGTGATACAACTTGACCAAATTGGAGCGACACAGCGCTTCGTTCGCAGCGTTTTGGGAAGGCCTGACCAAGGTGAACCAACTTACGATCGCGACTGCTGCTACAGCCAAAACTACTTGAATTGTGGTTGATTGATTTCGCACTACTTTGCTCACACTATATTCCGATCAGCGTCGCTAATTCACGTTTGGCCAGCTTGATTTCGTTGTCGTGGAAGTCAATCGCTCTTGTAATCTGCCATTCCGAGATGCGCGAAAACTCCAGATACCAGCCCCAATATTTATCAGGCGACGGCGTGTAGCCCATGATTGAACCCCGTCCGTTGAGTTTTGAATTGCCGCTAAACCAGAATAGGGCTGTGTCGGGGAGCACGTCCGTTGCGCGGTGTTGTAGATTATGCGATGACGGACCGTTGTGATGTATCTTGCCCCCTTCGCCAGCGTACAAGTATTGTGAATCGATTGAGTGCGTGAACGACGCTTGCGCTGTAATGCGATTGGACACAAACGGCGGCACGACAACATGCTTGTTGCCCCATACGCCAAAAGCACCCATTGCCTTCCCCGCGAAGCGGAGCCATTTGCTTCCGAACCAGTTGTCGACACGAACAACCGCAAACCGCGGCGGCTGGTGCATAGCAACCACGCCTCGGACAATGCGATCCACTTCGGCCAAGAAGTGGACATCGTCGTCGTCGAACGCTGGTAAACCGAGAATCATGCTTGCCTGACGGTAATTTTCTAAGTTGCTCGTCCACGTTGAGCGAGTCTGCACAACATTCTAACTCGACCGAAGCGAGCGATACAAACAGTCCAGAGTCGTTGTTCGGTTCCGGCTTCGTGGCCGCTGTGTTATGCTGACCGATCGAGACAATCGCACAACGGTCTGTCCGGCGATAACATCGCCGGCTTTACAGTGTTTGCGCAGAGTGTGGCGCGGACTGCACGTTTTATCTCACGCATTCCAATTTCACGCCTTTAAATTTCGACCAAGCTAAACCGCAAGCGCGGCTCAGTAAACGAATCAAGGTCGTTCCGTACTTGCTGTTCATTCCCCATTCCGCCCTCCCCATTCTTTCCCCGATCCCCGCCCCCCGTCCCCCGATCCCTCCCGCACCATGCTCGTCCAAACGCACGGTCTGACCAAACAATATCGCACGGTCGCCGCGCTGTCGGATTGTTCGTTGACCGTCCGTCAGGGCGAAGTCTTCGGCTTGCTCGGTCCCAACGGATCGGGCAAGACCACCCTGCTGCGTCTGCTGATGGGCTATCTGCGCCCGACCGCGGGGCGAGCCGCGATCGACGGCTGCGACTGCTACGCGCAAAGTGTCGCCGTTCATAGTCGGGTCGGTTACTTGCCGGGCGAAGTCCGGCTGTTCCGTCAAATGCGCGGTCGCGACGTGCTGGTGTTCTTCAGCCGGATTCGCAGCGATGGCGATCTGGCCCGGTCGCTGGCCATTGCCGAGCGATTGGAGCTCGACCTGTCGCGGCCGGTCTCGCAAATGTCGACCGGGATGCGACAAAAGACCGCCATCTGCGCGGTGCTGGGCGCCAACACGTCGATCGTGATCCTCGACGAGCCGACGGCCAATCTCGACCCCACGGCCCGAGCGACCGTGCTGTCGCTGGTCCGCGAAGCGCGGCAAGCCGGCCGCACCATTCTGTTCTCGTCGCACGTGCTTAGCGAAGTCGAAGAAACTTGCGATCGGGTGATCATCCTGCGCAGCGGGCGATTGGTCCACGAGCAAGCGATGGCCGACCTGCGCCGGCAACATCGCATTCGTGCCCAACTTACCGGCATGTTGCCGCCGTTGCCCGAGGCATTGGTGGGCGAGCTGTCGATCGCACGACCTTCGGCGACTAGCGTCGTGATCGATACTCCGGGCGAGTTGTCGCCGTTGTTCGGCTGGCTGGCCACGTTGCCCCTGGCCGAAGTTCAGATCGAACCGTATCGTTTGCAAGCGGTCTATGAGCGATATCATGAGGCGAATGGGGAGTTGGGAATGCGGAATGGGGAATGACGGCAAGTGCGGAGTCGAAAGCGTGAGATGAAACGACTCGCTGCAACGGACCACTGACGACGGACAACTGACAACTTGCGGCTTGCATGAACGAAAAACAATCGCCCACCCCCAATCGCGCCCTCTGGCCCAAAGCCTTTGCCGAAATTTGGCTGTTGCTCGTTGCGCTCTCGGTGTTGATGTTCGCGTTTGCCTGGCTGTTCGTCTGGCTGACTAGCAAAATCGAGTTGCCGGCGCTATTCAACTTTCTGGCCTCGGGCTTGAAGGATTTCGAGAAATTGTCCGGCGTGCCGTTCAATCAGGTCGCCACCTACGAAGGACGTATCGCGCTGGCCTTCGTCGACCCGCTGGTGCTGCTGGCCGTCACGGTGTGGGCGATTGCTCGCGGCAGCGACTCAGTCAGCGGCGAACTGGAACGGGGCACCATGGAACTGATGCTCGCTCAGCCGGTCCGCCGCATTTCCGTCTATGCCAGCAAGGCCGTAGCGGCAACCGTAGGTCTGGCTGTGATCTCATTTTCGCTCTGGCTCGGAACGGCCGTGGGCATCGACCGCGTCATGAGCCAGCGGGCCGCCGTCAACGCCGGTCACTATTACTATGCCGCGGCAAATGTGTTTGGACTCGGTTTCGCGCTGTTGGGACTTTCGACGTTGGTCTCAGCTTTCGATAAATATCGCTGGCGAACGATCGGCATCATGGGTGCTTATTACGCGCTCTCGCTGGTGTTGAAAGTTATCGCTCGCATGGCACCCGGCTGGGAGGCGGTCGGTTATGGTTCGATCTTCACGGCGTTCGAGCCGCAATTGCTGGTGGCCAACCCCGCCGAAGCCGGTGCCATCTTGCTGCGCTACAATGGCGTGCTATTAGCAATCGGGGCCGTGTCGTATATTCTCGGCGCGGTCGTGTTTTGTCGCCGCGATCTGCCGGCACCGCTGTGAAATTACGAATTACGAAGGACAAATACGGCGATGTTCGGCCAAACCGCGCTTGCGGCTTAGCTTGCTTCGCGTCGTATTTGTTCCCACGACATTTTCCCGTGTCGATTCGCGCCGGTTCGGTTTTTGTGCTTTGTAACTCCCGACATCTGCGTCATAATACGAGCGGAATACTTTGATTTGAATTGCACGTCATCGCACAAATCCAATCTACGAGAACGAGTCATGGAAAAATTTTACTTGGTGTCGACAAAATCAGCGCCGTATCTGCTTTTGTTACTACTCATTTCCCCAGCGCTCGCCAGGGCCGCCAACGAAGGGCAAGACGCGCTGGATCAGGCCACTGAGAAAAAAATCGCCGCCGAAAGCCTGAACGATCTGACCGAAGTCATCGAACTTTGCGACAAGGCCCTCAAACAGGGACTTGACGATACCAACACCCAATTTGCCAACAGCCTGCTCGGCGGCACGTTGGTGCAACGCGGCACCGCCCTGTCGGCCGCGATCTTCGATCGCACTCCGCCCGACCCGCGCTGGCCCCAACTGCGAGCCTTGGCGATCAAGGATCTCGAACGAGCGATCGTCATCGACTCCAAAACCGGCGAAGCCCATTACCTGATCGGCCGGCTGCACTCGCTGCCCGCCGGAGATCGCGATCGCGCCCGCAAAGCGGCCGAGCAAGCCGTCGAACTCACCAAAAAGGATCGTATTTCGCAAGGCAAGTCGCTGGTGCTGCGCGCCAACTTGAGCGACGACGCCGCCCAACGCAAAACCGACTACGATGCCGCGATCAAGCTTTCGCCCGACGATGATGAATCACTGCGTTCGCGCGGGCTGTTCCTCATGCTCTCGGGAAAATTTGCCGATGCGGTCAGCGACTTCGATGCGGCCATCAAGCTGGAACCTGCCGATTCGACGACCTACGAAGCCCGCGGCATTGCGCAAATGATGCTCAAAAATTATGACGATGCCAAAGCCAGTCTCGACAAAGCGATCGAATTGTCCCCCAATGCACCGTTGCCCTACATGCATCGCGGTCGCGTGTTGGCGGATCAAAAAAAATTCAAGGAGGCGATTGACGATTTGACCAAGTCGGTCAAGCTCGATCCGGATAATGTGGCCGCGATTTTGTTTCGCGCCCGCGTGCATCAAATCAATAACGACGCCAAAGCGGCGCGCGAGGATGTCGAACTGGCCCTCAAGAGCCGGCCCGGCATGACCGCCGCCTTGGAAATGCGAGCGATCATTTCCGCGGGCAGCGGCGACTTCGATAGCGCCGTGACCGACTTCGAGGACCTGGCCAAGGTTGCTCCCAAGAACGCCGAACTGCAAATGCAGATCGGAATTTTGCACGCTGCTGCCAAGCGCCCGCGTAAGGCGATCGAAAAATTCACCACTGCGCTGGAGCTTGGCCCGTCGGCCGCCTCGGGCGACACGACCACTAAGGAACCCGCAACTAAGGAACCTGCCGATAAAGAATCCTCCGCTAAAGACGACGCGACATTATTCACCGCGCGGCGCGCCCGCGCCGATGCGTATCTGAGCGTCGGCAAACATGCCGAAGCGGTTGCCGATTTCGAAATCGCGTACAAGCAAAAACCAAACGACGCGGGCGTGCTGAACAACTTTGCCTGGGTACTGTGTACCTCACCCGACGACAAGGTGCGCGACGGCAAGCGCGCAATCGAACTGGCCCTGAAGGGTTGCAAACTGACCGACAACAAACAGGCGCACATTCTGAGTACGCTGGCCGCGGCATATGCCGAAACGGGCGATTGGGACGAAGCGATCAAATGGTCCAAGAAAGCCAACGAAGTCACCGACGATAAAAACCGCGAGCAGATCAAACAAGAGCTAACCAGCTACGAAAACAAAAAGCCCTGGCGCGAGCTGCAGAACGAAGAAGACGCGAAATAGAAGTTAGTAGTCAGGGGCTGGGATTTGCAGCAGTGAAACGCGGAGTACAAGAACAGCAGATCGTCGACGCGGCGCGTTGAACATGCGAGCCGCGCTTGCGGTTTAGCTTCGCTCTAAAGCGTGAATTCGGAAAGCGTGAGATGAGAAGTGGGATGGCGATCACTCATTTAAGCAGCGGTTTTGGGGTTGTCAGCTTGATACTTACAATTTGATTGGGCAGAAAAAATGGCTCGGCGCTTGTGGCCCTGGTTTCTGTGCGGTTTTCTTGCGACGTTCGTGTTGCTTGCCGTGGTATTGACCGTCTACGTCATGTTGCCAACTGGCCAGAGTGTAACCATGGTCAAGCTTTGGCGGTATTACTTTAACGAGTGGCCCCAAGCCATCGGCGGATCGACGCTCGGCCCTGCGTCCAGCAATCAGGAGGGACTGATGAGTACGACGGCACAGCACGTGAGTTTGTCTCTATTAGGCGGCGCGGCCTTGTCGGCGATTGGATGGTGGGTACAACGGCGGTCCGTCGTCCCTATCTAAATCAGCCAATTCACCTGCCCGTTCGCTACTGCCGATCGCGATGTTTAATCCCGAAAATCAACTTGAACGCTTATTAATGAAGTCCGCGTTGGAACCTGCATACCGTGGACAGTTTTATCGTGATTTCCTTGAGGCAGAGATCCTAGTCGTGCCGGTCGGGAACTTGCCAGTTATCCAAAACGGTATCATCCAGGCTGAAGGCAAACTCTCGCTGCAGCAACTTGAAGTTGATGGCACAATCTATCTCCCATTTTTTACTTCCGTACCACGGTTGCAAACTGTGATCCGCGAGGGACGCGAATACCTAGTGCTGGGTGTTCGGCCATTCCTGGAAATGACCAAAGGCTCAACTCTTCTATTGAACCCAGGCAGCGACTACGGAAAGGAATTTCTGCCGGATGAGGTCTCTCAACTGCTGGATGGATCGATGTTCCAGCCTCAGACACATCATGTCACTCACCGTGCCACGGAGGTTCTGCTCAGCCAGCCAGCGAAGTATCCAACAAAACTTGTCGAGTCGCTTCGAAACCTTTACTCGACTTTACCGGAAGTTCGTGCCGCGTATCTCGCCCAGTGTTTCGCTCCATCGCAAGATCGGTCACCAGGATTGCTAATTGCAATCGATGCCAATCGTGACTGGGATCAAATCGTCTCTGAAAGCGCAATCTGTTCGAAAGGACTCATTCCAGAACACGATCATCTTGATTTTATTGAGTTTGAAAAGAGCGGACTCCAAGAACATTTCTTACAAACAAAGCCATTCTACAAGCGATCCATATTTAAACGGCTCTTTTCGAAGTAATCGATAGTTATGATAGAGCGTTATATCCGTCTCACGGAAAACTCACGCTCTCGACGTTTGTACCGCGTGGTTCTCTGCCCAACTCTGCAAATCGGCCACGCCGCGGCGATGGCAAAAATCGCCAAACGTCTCGCCCGGTTCGCGCGCTGAAATTTATTCGTGAATCCGCAAAGGGCAATCTCCCAGCAACTCCTCAGCCCCGCAGGGGCGATTCAGCCACAGCCCAGGGCAACGCCCTGGGAAATGGTTTCCCAATCAGCAAGTAGCCCTGAAAGGGCGATTCAATCCCAAACATACCGCTCGTCGAAGGCAATCCCATGCCGTTCAAGGAAAGCGCGGAACTCTTCTTGGAACGATTTCACACGATGATGTTCCCGTTGATTGACGATGTAGTCGCGTACGGAAAGCACGTTTGATTCGGAAACCGCAAACGCGCCGTAGCCCGCTTGCCAGGCAAAATTCGCGAAGCGCCCGTCCTGCGTCTTGATCCATTTCGATGATGTCGTTTTGACCTCTTCGACGACCTGGCTGACCGCACGAGTGCGACCCAAGTCGAACAGAATATGAATGTGATCCTCGACGGAATTGATGATCGAGGCGGGGCAACCGAAATTCTGCAGTACGACCGCCATGTACTTGTGCAACGAATCGCGAATGGGATCGTGTAGGTATCGTTCGCGGTTCTTGGTGCTGAAGATCAAATGAACGTTCAGCCGAGCCAGCGATTGCGGCATGGTCTTGCTCCGCCCTTTCAGGGCTTCAATATTGATGACCACATTTCCCAGGGCGTTGCCCTGGGCTGTGGCTGAATCGCACCTTCGGTGCTAAGCGACATCAGCAACTGCGACCGCATAATTCTCCGCCCAACTCTGCAAATCCGCCACACCCCGGCGATGGCAGAAGTCGCCAAACGTCTCGCCCGGTTCGCGCGCGCTTTTGAAGTACACGAACAGCGGAATCAACGTGCTGACGACTTCATTCTCAGGCACCAGTTCCTTGTAGATGAAATTCAGTCGGTCACCCAGCAACCGCCCGCCCAAGAGCAGCGTGTAACGATCGGCCGCTTTACCGACCAGACCGATGTCGCAATTGTACGGACGCGCGCAGCCGTTGGGGCAGCCGGTCATGCGAACGGTGAATCGCTCATTGGCCAGTCCGAGCTTGGCCAATTCGGTTTCGAAGTTGTCGATGATGCTCGGCAACACGCGTTCGCTTTCGGTGATCGCCAGTCCGCACGTCGGCCAGGCCACGCAGGCGATCGACCAGCGGCGGACCGTGCTGATTTCTTCGGTCAGCTTGACGCCGTGTTCTCGTAGTATCGCTTCCAGTCGCGGGCGTTGCTCCGCGGTCAAATCGGTGAACAAAATGCTCTGGTGCGCGGTCAGCCGAATGCCGGGCTTCAACTCGCGGCAGATCATGCGCAGCGCGGTCTTGAGTTGCATGCTCTCCGTGTCGTGGATGCGGCCGTTTTCGACATTCAGACCGTAGTACCAGCGGCCGTCCCCCTGTTCGAACCAGCCCATATGATCGTCGTGTCCGGTGACATCGGCCGGGTGCGGGTCAAGCAGCGGCGCGCCGTAATACTCTTCGACCTTGGCCTTGAATTTTTCGAGACCCCAGTCGGCGATCAGATATTTCATCCGAGCGAGCTTGCGGTCGGTCCGATTGCCAAAGTCGCGCTGCACTTTGACGATAGCTGTGGCGACGTCGATCGCCTGGTCGGGCCGGATATAGCACAGCCGCTTCGCAACTGCGGGAAACGTGTTTTTGATTGCAGGCGTAACGCCCATCCCGCCGCCGGCCAGCACGTTGTAGCCGACGATCTTGCCGGCCTCGACCACGGCCATGAACGCCAGGTCGTTGCTGTACAGATCGACGCAGTTATCGGTTGCTAAGCCCACGGCAGTCTTGAATTTGCGCGGCAGATAGGTGGGGCCGTAGATCGGTTCGACGGAATCGGAGCCGGGGACCGAGGCTGGAGGCTGGGGGCTGGAGGCTAGAGACTGGGGAGTTGCGGGGATCGAGGATCGAGGATCGAGGATCGAGTTAGCCTCGATCGTCGTCGCGCCGTTC
>JAYTAU010000489.1:0-3509 GCA_043737375.1 Planctomycetia bacterium | reverse complement strand
ATACACGCCCAGCTTCGCCGGGTCGCCGGTAAATTCTTCGCGGACTTCGTCGGGCCAATCTTCCAGCTCGACACGATCCGAGTCGATGCCGGCGATTTGGCCGTCGACGTCTTCTTCGCGCTTGATCCATTCTTGAACCTTGAGAATGGCGATCGAATGATCCGGCGCGTTGACCCCAAATGTTTGAATGTAGCCGAGTGCCGGATCGGCTTCCGAATCGTCGGCAATCTCCAGGGGCGTGGTAAACGCAAATTCGACAATGACTTGATAGTGCATGTGAGCCGTTCGAGTTAAGGAGTCGAAATAAAGAAAAAAATCTCACGCAAAGGCGAGAAGTCGCCAAGGGAATTAAATCATATCGAACATTTCCCAAGCCCACGGATTGCAATCCGTGGGCTTTGGCTTGCGTTATCGGCCACGGCGTGGCCTCCTACGGACTTGCATCCGGCTTCACGATCAACACATTCTCGCCCAGGTCCAACTCTTCATCATCCTCGATCGGGCGACCGTCTTCGCCCAGCTTCATGTCGGCTTGCATGGTTTTCTTTTTGGCGACTTCCAACAAATCTTCGTACAGCTTATCGCGATCGGTGCTGTTGATTTCGCTCACCGCGTTGGCCACTTCGCCCAAGTATCGCAAGAAGATACTGCGGCGTTCCCCTTCTTGCTTGACCCGCAATCGACGGCGTAAGTACATGCCCAACTTGCGACCGACCGCCTGCACGGCCATGCGAATTTCTTTTTGGATCTCCGGATAGCCGGCGACAGCCTCTTTGCTTTCGCTGGTGAACGGCACCCAGACGCTGGCGATGTGGACCATCAGCGTGATCGGTGCGGCGGGAAGCGAGCCGCGCGACTGACTCAGCCCGTAGCTGCGCCAGTTGGTTTGCATGACCATTTGCGTGATGGCGCAAGCCGCGTGCGAAAACTGCAGCGGCACGCGATTGGCGAATCGCAGCACGTTCATCGTCTGGCCGTCGTCCAAGTTGACGCTGTGCATGGCCGTGTGCAAGTCGGCGATCTCGGCCTTGTCCAACTTGGCCGGCGATTGCCGAGTGCCCAGCTTCGTGTTCTTGAGGATCTTGTCGGCCGCCTCGGAACCGATGCCGGCAAATGTGCTGACCAAGAACTGCCGCAAGGTGCGGGCATCGCTTTGACCCAACAACTCGGTCAGCGCATCGAGCGTGACGCGTTGCGTGGCCGGCGTGCCGCCAAAGGCCAGGCCCGCCTCGATCAGAAACGGATTGCCGCGGTAGACGGCCGGCGGGCGCGTGGCGGCGACATAGAACTCGCCGGGCACGACTTGGTGCAACCCCTTGAGCAACAGTTCTTCGCCGACCGGCGTGATGCAATCGGTACTCGGCAGGGGCAACTTGGCGGCTTGCAGCGCGTGATACAACGCCTCGGCCTCGGCGCGCGCCACCTTGCCCGGCGACATGCGTGTGCTGACCTTTGCCGTCTCGCAGATTTTTCGCGCGGCAGTCGAACTGACTTTAGAAAAGCTGCCGGTCAGAAACGCGGCGATCGTCGTCTCTTTGCTTTCGCGAAGCATGGCGACTAGCCGGCCCAATTCAATGCCGTACGGATGCGGTTTAATCTCTTTGGCTTCGGCCGGCAGCGCCGTGGTCGAGCGCTCGAAGATCCTCGCGTTGCCTTCGGGATCGAGATAGTTCAGCCGTACGTGCGGGTTGGCGATCGCCGTTTGTTCGAGGTACTCATCCACGCTGCCGCGACCGCGCTGATAACGCCCCTCCAGTTCAATCGTCACGCGCGTGCCGTGGGCCAACTCCTTTCCTGGCGAGTCTTCGGCGACCCATTCGATGCCGTGCTTGGCAATCAACTCAGTGCCTTTTGCGCCCGGCGGAATGTCGACCCCCTCGCCTTTGCCGTTGAGGATCTCTGGAATGTTCTTTTTGGTGTCGATCTGAATTTCGTAATAGTGCGCCGGCTGGCGCTTGCTGATCTTCGAAATAATTTTTACCGGCTTGCCGGTGGTCAGCACGCCGTACATGCCGGCGGCACTGATGCCGATGCCCTGTTGTCCGCGGCTCATGCGTAGACGATGAAACTTCGAGCCGTAGAGCAACTTGCCGAAGATCAACGGAATTTGCTTTTTGACGATGCCCGGGCCGTTGTCCTGCACGCCGATCTTGAAGCGGTTGTTGCCGGTCTGTTCGAGATGCACCCACAGCTCGGGCAGAATGCCGGCCTCTTCGCAGGCATCGAGCGAGTTGTCGACGGCCTCTTTGACCGTGGTCAACAGGGCCTTACGCGGATTGTCGAAGCCGAGCAAGTGGCGGTTCTTGGCAAAGAACTCGCTGACGGAAATATCGCGCTGCGCGGCGGCCATGGTTTGGGCCGTGGCGCGGCGGCGTTTGGGGCCGGACTTTTTGCCGTTGGTTGACGTTGCCTCGTCGCCGTTGGAATGAACCGCGTCGTCGGCCGTATCGTCGTCGCCTAGTTCTTCGCCGTCGACTACTTCGCTTATGGTTTCGACAGCGGCATCGTCGGTACCGGCTGCATCATCGCCATTCGAAACGGTGTTTTGCGTGGCGCGTTTGTTGGCGTTGGCGGGCTTGGCAGACGTTGGTTTTCTGGCCTGAGCGGTTCCCAAATCGGCACTCCCTTGCGGAAAATCATGGTGATATCCGGCAACTGCGGCGGCTTACGACCGATACGTCGATGGCGATGCGTAACTTCAACGCCTGTCACTGGATGCGTTGTAGCAGTTGTGCCGGATCGACGGATTATAACGGTTTGACGGGGCGAATCCCAGTCGTTTTTGCCGTTAAGGGCGGCATTCTAGGAAACCTTGGCATATCCCCATTTTCAGGATTCAACGGTCGGCCCGCTGTTGCCGAAGGTGAGAGACAGAGCCGCTGGTCTGTCTTAATTCCCGACCGGGGTGAACCCGGTCGCTCGCCAAGAAGACACTCCATCGGCTAACGCCGACGGCTCGCCAAGAGATGAGACCTTCGTCGGCAAACGCCGAAAGCTCGCCCGTATCGCCCTGCCACCTATTCGCCTACCCACCTGTTTTTGGAGTCACGACCCATGACCCGCTCGATTCTAACTCGATCAATTTTGGCACGATCGTTGCGCATCGGATTGTTCACCATCGCACTATTCGGCGCCGGCTTCGTGTCGGTCGCTAATGCCCGCGACGAAGGGGACTATTGCGGCCCGTACTCGCGACCGGACTTGTTTTACAACTACTATGTGCCGCCGGTGGCCTGCTCGACGTATCCCGGCGCGGTCGGCGCGCAGTTATATGTGTCGCCGCTGCCGGTGCCGCCGCATGTCGGGCACACTTACATCACGTATCAGCCGCTGTTGCCGCAAGAGTTTTTGTATCAGCACCATCGCACCTACTGGCGCAGTCATGGTCCGCACGGCAGTTTGACCAAGACGAGCGTCTCGTGGTGGTAGGGACAAATTAACCACGGAGACGCGGAGAGGTCGTAATCGGGAATGGCGAATGTGGAATGGATGATTATCGCGGCCGCATC
>JAYTAU010000488.1:0-3511 GCA_043737375.1 Planctomycetia bacterium | reverse complement strand
AGAATCCGGTTGAATACCACTGCAAAACTTATCACTGCTAGTCTGGCCATGGTGTTGGGCACGGGCACCTCGCTGGTCGAGGCTGCCACGCAATCGCTCGCGTTGCAGGTTGTCTTGGGAAGCGCCAGCCTGGGACAAGCCGGTGCTGCAACCAACAAAGAGGCTGACGACCTGCTGGCAAGCGCTCGCAAGGCCCTGGCCGAAGGCAAGCTCGAACTGGCCGACTCGTACATCGTGCGCGCCGAAAAGCTCAACCCGCAATACAAAATGTTCTTTATGGGCGACACGCCCAAGAAACTTCGCGAAGAGCTGCAGAAGAAACAGGGCGGACAAAAGTCCGACCGGCCTGCCGGCAATTCGCTGTTCAGCAAGAAGGAACCGCCGAAAGACCCGTTCGCCGCACGCCGTGTCGAACCGACGAACAACACGCCGGCCGCGAACGCCGGCCCCGCTGCAACCGCGGCCAACAATCCCGCGGCAAATAGCTATCTAGGAACGGGACCGAATAACTCGGTGCCTGGCTCGGCCTATGGAGCATCGACTGAGACCCCCGGCTCGGCCTATGGTGCTATGCCGACTAGTGCCGGCCCGAACAACGCCGGCCCGAATACTGCCGGCCAAAATGGTGTGGCGCCCTACGGTGCGTCTGCCGGCCGAACTGAACCGACTGTGAACACCAATCCCGCCAACCCGGCTCGTTGGCCTTCGTCCGAAGCTACCGTTCGACCGGCAGTCAACCCTGTGCGATCGAATATCAGCGCATCGCAAGGCAACGCGATGAATCAAATCGTTCCGTTGGCAGGTATCAACGGGCCTACAACCAACGTCGGACCGAACACGCTTCCGGCACAAACCAACAACCAGCCGATTCGCTCGATTTACGAAGAACCGGCTGCCGCTCCGCTCGCCGGCAACAACAAACAGCAAGCAGTGGAATTGGCCCGTCAGGCTCGCGCCGCCTTGGTGCGCGGCGATTTGAATCAGGCCGAACAACTGGTTCGTCAGGCCCAAGGCTTGGCCGCCGATAGCGAATTCGGGCCGGCCGACGAACGACCCGCGATGGTCAAGTGGGACATCGATCGTGCGCGGGCAGCAAATCGCGGCAATACGGTTGCTCAAACCGGCGGCGCGGGTGCCGCCGAGCTCGCGGTTCGCAATGGTGCCGTGCTTTCGAACTACAACAGTGCCACCGACAACACGCGCAACGTTCCGGCCAGTAGCGATGTGGCGGTGCGACCCTCGTGGGACCAATTGGCGCAAGCCCCTGGTGCCGAAGCAGTCGCCGCGCCGACCGGTACGCCGATCAATGCTGCCGCCGGTGCGGGCGGCAATGTGAATGCTGCCACGCGGTTGTTTCAACAGGGCGAGCAAGCGCTCGTCGAAAAGAACCCGGCCAAAGCACTCGATTATTTCAAACAAGCTTATGCCATGCAAAACGAGCTGGATCCGAACCAGCAAAATCGGTTGCGCACGCACATGCAAATGTTGGCCCGACCGCAAGGCTTGCAGCGCGATCCGCGCACCGGCAACTTGCTCGAAGGGGTCGCCAACAACCAGCAGGTGATCAGCAAACAAGTAGCGGCCGATGTCACCAAGACGCAGACCGCGGCCAAAGGCTTGCTGCAGAAAGAACCGAAACGTGCGCTCGAAATGCTACAGCGGATGCGCGGAACCGTGGCCTCGGCCACGCTCGAGAGTGCCGAACGCGACAATCAGTTGCGCAGGCTCGACGGCAGCATCAAAGAGACGCAACTGTATATTGTTCAAAACGCGGCTCAGATCGAGCTCGACGAAAAGAACAATTCGGTTCGGGCCGAGAACGATCGCGAACAAAAGAACAAACTACTCTCCGACGACAAACTGGCTCAGATGGTCGACGACTTCAATCGTTTGATCGACGAGCAACGCTACGCCGAAGCCGAACTGATCGCCAAAAAGGCTCGGGTGATGGATCCGAACAACCCGGTGGTCACTCAATTGGTACACACCTCGAAGGTGCTGCATCGCTTGAACATTCAAAAGGGCATCGGCGAGCGGAAGGAAGAGTTCTTCGTCGATGTGATGACCGACGTCGATCGGGCCTCGGGACCGGTATACGCCGACGTTACTTATCCGGATGCTCGCAAGTGGAAAGACATGTCCACGCGTCGTCTGGAACGCGAAGCCACGGGCAACTCGCGCCATAGCAACATCGAGCGGATGATCGATCAAAAGCTGAAAAGCGTCACCGTGTTATTGAAGTACGATCGTCGTCCGTTGGGCGAAGTATTAGCCGATCTTGGCCGGCTGAGCGGTATCAATATCTATCTCGATCCGCAAGGCATGGCGGCCGAGGGTGTGACGAGCGACACGCCGGTCAGCATACAGTTTTCCAGCGAGATCATGCTCAAGAGTGCGCTGACGTTGATCCTTGAACCACTGCGCATGAACTACATCGTGACCAACGATGTACTCAAAGTCACTAGCTCGGAAATGACCAATGGTAAGGTTTATACCAAAAGCTACCAGGTTGCCGATCTGGTGATTCCAATTCCGAACTTTGTGCCCAACGGGGGCGGCGGTATCAACGACGCCTTGCGAGAAGGTTACAACCGCGCCAATTACGGTTTGCCCGGCGGCGGTTTCGGCGGCGGTTCGACCTCGGTCGTATTGGCCGACAACCAGCCCGGAATGCCAGGCAACAAGTCCGTCAATGCACAAATGATGAACAACGGCGGCTCCAACGGCCCGCCGGCAACCGGCGTGCAACAGCCGATGGGCTTTGGCCCCGGCGGATTGGGCGGCGGTGCGCAGGCCGACTTCGATTCGCTGATCGAACTGATTACCAGCACCATCGCTCCGACCACGTGGGATGCCGTCGGCGGACCGGGTGCCGTGTCGCCGTTCGAAACTAATCTGACGTTGGTGGTCAGCCAAACGCAAGAAGTTCACGAACAGATTGCCGACTTGCTGCAACAATTGCGTCGCCTGCAAGATCTGCAAGTCACGATCGAAGTTCGCTTCATCACGCTCAACGACAGCTTCTTCGAACGTATCGGACTCGACTTCGACTTCAACATCGACGACAACGTGGCTCCGCCGGCCCAGATCAACTCCGACTCCGGCCCAAGCCAGGTCATTGGTCTCGATCCGTTGGGAGCGCCGACGGCAAACCTGAACTTGCAATTCACGCAAGGCAGCTTTGTGTCGGGCACCGTGCCCAGCTTTCCGGGTATCGGGTTCGATCCGGCGACTGCGGGCCGATTCGGCTTTGCGATTCTCAGCGACATCGAGGCCTTCTTCCTGATCGAAGCGGCCCAGGGTGATTCGCGCAGCAACATTTTGCAGGCACCCAAGGTTACGCTGTTCAACGGTCAACAAGCGTTCATTAGCGATACTTCGCAACGCCCGTTCGTGACCAGTATTATCCCCGTGGTCGGCGATTTTGCCGCCGCTCAACAACCGGTCATCGTGGTCCTCAGCGAAGGCACTTCGCTGACGGTGCAAGCCGTGGTCAGCAGCGATCGACGGT
>JAYTAU010000487.1:0-1281 GCA_043737375.1 Planctomycetia bacterium | reverse complement strand
CCAATGGCTCAATTTCCGCGGAAAGCCACGGAGGAGATGCCGCCCCCTGCTAGCCCGCCGCGCAAGTTCACGCTCTACACGATCATGATGAAGTCCCTGAACGGCCCGACGTGCGTCAACGTCTCGAAAGTCTTGAAAGAACTGATCGCGATCGACGAATTTACCGGCGAAGTGAAGGCCGTGATTGCCGACGAAGGCAGCGATTCGATACTCGTGTTGGCCAGCCCAGCGGGCAAGAAACTGGTCGAAGCGCAGATCAAGCAACTCGAAGCCGCCGCCGCGAAGCAGCAGAACAGGTTGCCTTTACCGTCTCGAGCGAATTAGAGGTTTCGAGCCACCGAGATTCACTCGGTGGCTCGCCGGAACGTCTGCTACAGTTGTGGCATGAGAACGCTTGCTTTTGGCGACATTCACGGCTGTTCGGCGATGCTCGACTGAAGCCGCCGGTGTTCGCCGAGAGTGAGTGGTCGCGAACCCGTTTGTTGGACGAGAGACTTCCCATCGCTTCGAGGAACTGGCCCACGGCCATCGCGAGTGTCGCGTTTGCGTGCAGACGCTGATAGATTAACATCCAAACGGCGATCCAAGTCGTGAAGACCGCTTGGGGTGCAACGGGCTGAATCGCGTCCAAAAACCGAGCTCCGAGGCTCTTCTGAAACAGCGTCATCGCATGGGAAAGTTCGGCTGCGGACGGAGTCGGCAAGGTGGGTGCGGGATCCATGATCGGCTCGGAAACGGTATCAAAGACGTTCCCGTGCGCAAATGCGATGCCAAAACTACCGACGCAATCCGATTCGAGAAAGTAAGCGCCATTGGGCTTTAGCCTGCGGGGCGAGTTCTCGATGCGCGATGAAATCTGCCAGATTCTGCATTCCGGGCGTACGAATTATCTCGCGATTACGTCACTTGCATGTAATGATGCCATGCGAAAATGGCGGCGGCCCCGCGGTGCGGTCGCCAGGCTTCGCCGATGATTCATAGCTGTTTCTCGGTCGGCCGCTCTGGCAATTGCAAGATGTGGCCGACGTCGATTTGCACGGCTAAGTCGCCGGCGGGCCAGATGTCGGGGCGGCCTTCCGCAAACAGCAAGTAGATCTCCGCCGACCAGCGCCCGATGCCTTTGACCTTCGTGAGCAGGTTAATTGCGTCTTCATCGTCTGCGGGCAACGCATCGAGCTTGAGTTCGCCCGCGATCAAATGTTCGGCCAAACTGCGTGCGTAACTCTGTTTCTGGCGCGAAAATCCACAGGCACGCAACTCGTCGAATGACGCCGATGCCAC
>JAYTAU010000486.1:0-3517 GCA_043737375.1 Planctomycetia bacterium | reverse complement strand
CGGTTCGGGCCGATCGTAAATTTTGACCAGCTCCTCGATAATTTTGAGTTGCGCGGGGTCCGCGCCTTGTACCAAGATGGTGTTCGTGTCGATGTCGGTGATAAACTTAAGCGAGCGACGGCGCGATAATCGGCGGGTGTCGTTCTTATCGTTCTGCGATGGCGGAATGCCGAAGATCCAGCTCATGCGATCGTTGGATTTCGGTTTCTTTTTGTCGATTTCGAAATACTCTTCCAGATTGGTCGCAACCCAAAACGCACTGGCGTGCTTGAGATAGAAAACTTGAAAATCGCGCCGCTCGGGTGCCATCTGCAACACCAGCTCCTCGAATCGATCGAGCGCCTCGGTGTCGGATGAGGTTACAATCAACTCGCCGTTGGGGCCTTCGGTCACCGTGATCGGCGGCGGTTCGCGTCGCGCGGGCACGGTAACACCAGGTTTTGTGCCATCTGGCCTAAGGCGATTTTCGTCGGCGCGACTTGCATCGACACGACGATTCGGGTTAACGATGTTCGGGCTTCGCGGATCATTATTCAGCGGATCATTGTCGAGCGCATCGTTGTCGAGCGGAACGTTGGAATCGGAGTTTGCTCCGTTCTTTTCGATGCCAGGAAGCTGCGCTACCGCATTGAGCATTTGAACGTTAAAAACTCGCCGGCGGTTTTGCGATGGATTGTCGTTGGCGGCGATGCTCCCCGGCCAAGCCGGAGGCTGAGAAGTATTTGATTTTTCGATACTGTAGGAGCCGACGCCGTCGGCGACTCTATCTACCGTTGAAGCCGGCAGCTGAAACGGACTTCGCGACTCGCGATTTTCGCTCGGCGATTTCAGCAGCGGCCGGGTGCTCGTGGGTTTCTCTGAACTTGGCTTGTCGTCTGGAGCACCGTCGATGGAACGCGGCTGGGGAACCAATAACGGATTGGGTGAAACGTTCGACCAGGCGCGCCGAATCCGTTCGATCGTTTCATCCGACGATTTGCCGGGCTCGACTTGAAGCACGCGAACGGTGTTATTGTTTCCGCCGCGGGCAGGGATTTCGCCCAGTTTGGCCAACAGATTGGTGACTTCGTCCAATTCGATCTGATTGGCCCATAACAGCAGACGATTATTTTCGACATCCGCATCGACTTTGAACTTATCGCTCGAACTTTCTTCTTGTTGAAAGCGTCCGCCGCCGTAGGGGTTGAAATCGTAGTAGAACGGGCGGCGCTGTTGCGGTTTCTCTTTCTCCGCGCCACCCATCATGAACTCGATGCTGCCGGCGACATAATCGGCCTCGAGTTTGCGAAGTTGAATGACTTCGAACTTGCGTCCGCTGCCGTCCAGTTTGGCGACAAGCGTGCGAATGGTGACATGGTCGGCAAGCGATGCGTAAGCAATGATCGAACGGTTCTTTTTGTCGACCTGGAGGCGGGTCGAAGGGTCCAACATGCCCAGGTCGTTGAGCGTGGTGACCAGCGGCTCGGGCTCGATGGCCGCCAGCCGATAGACCTGCATCCGGCTGACACTGGCCAACAGTTTTTCGCCGCCGTTGGTCGGTACATCGAGAACCTTGATGGCCTGTTCGACGATCGCCATTTTGTCGGGCGGGGCATTGGCCAGAATGGCGTTCTTGCGGGCGTTTACGATCAAATTGACGCTGACTTTCTCCTTTTCCTTGGGCGGCGGTTGCCCTCCTTGTTGTCGCATCTGCTGCTGCATCTGTTGCTGCATTTGCTCGGCCTGCATTTCTTCGGGTGTCTTTGGTCCCGATTTCTTTTTGTCGTCGACTCCCAACAACGTCATCAATTGTTGTCGGACTTCTTCGGCACGCGCATGCTCCAACACGAACTCGCGGACCAACCGGTTTTGGCCCGAGTTCGACTGTTCTTCCTTGATCACGGCGTAAATTTCGCGCAAGTTACCGACCGTGTCGATCGCCTCGATTCGGTTGGTGTTCTTGAGCGCATTCAGTTTGCCGTGCGGGCTGAGCATGGGCTTCAGTTCTTCAACCGCGGTTTCGGCCATCAGCCAATCGAGCGTGAACGAGACTTTGGCAAATTCGTGCGGGCTGCGTTTCGCAAGATCTGCGGGAAGTAAACGCGGCAACATGCCCGGATCGAGTTTCTTGATGTTGACGACCGACAAAACTTCGCCCTGCTGCACGATGGTAAACCCGCGCGCCAGCAAATGTCGATTGATCAGATCGCGGACTTCATCGACGGTGTACGATTGTTGCGTGGTCAGATTGAGGTAATCGCCCGGCAGTTCCTGCCAGTCGAGGCTCATGTTCGAGACCTGCGCGACCCATTCGAGCACGGCGGGCCAAGGCTGGCCGTTGAAACTGAATCGCAGTTTGCCGTCGGCGTCGGGCTTGACCTTCAACTCGTCCGGATTCACCGGCTTGGTTGGCTTTGTGGGCCGCGTGGTGACTCCCCCTTCGCCGGTTTTGGCTTCACCCGGTTTCGTCTCGCCGGGCTTTCCATCGGCGGATTTCGTTTCGCCCGGTTTGACTTCACCGGCTTGACCTGGCTTATTTTCGCCTGATTTTGTTTCGCCCGATTTGCCGTCCGGTCGTTTGCCTTTGGTTTTACCATTGCTATCGGACGGAACAGCCGTGGCGGTCGCCGTGGTTTCTGTAGCCACGGCTTTTTCTTCCTCAACGACAACAGCGCTCTGCGCCAGGGCGGATCGAATCGGGCAGCACATTGCCAACAATACGCAATGTGCGATCGCCAACCGCCAGCTTAAAATCCCTAACTTAACCTGGCTCGCCTGTGTGCCACTGGATCTGCCAGTGCTTTGCAGGCCGGTCGAGTTAGGGCTGCTTACTGGTCGCCAACGCCACATGCATTGGAAATTAACGGATGCAACCATGGGATCGTTTGTCTGTCGATTGATCATGTTCCGCCCGAAATTAAGACCATTCGAAGTGATTGCGCGCACCATCTCCCGAGTATGTGCGTGTGTCCTTTGACGCCTTTGCGAACCGAATGGTTCCGACGTTTGCAGACGGCTCGATTATCGCACCCTGCTGAGGGGGAATCAACCTAACTTCGGGCAATCCCTTGTTCTCTCGTTCCCACGCAGAGCGTGGGAACGAGTAGTCTGCTTACTTCGTTTCTGACAGCAGGGTCTCGAATAGCGGTCGCGTAAATTTCTTTTGCTCGTTGAGCCGCTCATAACGCACCGTACAAGTCAGCTTCGGCTCGATCCAAAAGCCGGGCAGATCGCATTTCACGAACGGCGTGCTGCGGAGCAGCTTACGCATCTGTTGGTTCAACTGTTTTCGCGCCTCGTAAGGAATCCCTTCGCTCAGCGTGCCGACGTAAACCAATTTATTGTCACGTTCGGTGGCAATAATCAGCGAGGAAAAGTCGTCCTCGCGATTGGGAATGAAGCCGATGATCAAACAATCGGCCAGCTTATTACGCGCGTTCGGCTTGGCTTTGTCGGCGGCCTTTTTTTCGGCGTCGGCTTTTTCGGCCAATTCGTTCATCGCTTCCTTCATATCCTTGTCGGTCGCCTCTCCGGCCAG
>JAYTAU010000485.1:0-3521 GCA_043737375.1 Planctomycetia bacterium | reverse complement strand
GATCGTTCTCGCCCAGTTCCTTGACCAGCAGCTTCAAGCCTTCGCGAACCAGCGGCAACCGGTTGGCGGGCTGCATCGAGCCTGACACATCGATCAAGAACACCAAATTACTAACAGGTCGCTTGTCCTTGGCAATCTCGCGCCCCTTCAGTCCGATACGAACCAGCCGATGCGATGCGTCCCACGGGCAACTGGCGACTTCGGTGGTGACCGAGAATGGCACGTCACGCTCGGGCTGCGGGTAGTCATAGCGAAAGTAATTCAGCATTTCTTCGATACGGACCGCGGCAGGCGGCGGCAGCGCGCCAGTTTGCGTGAGGAACCGCCGTGTGTTGGCATACGAGGCCGTATCGACATCGATCGAAAAAGTCGAGAGCGGCGCGGCGGATACGGGGGCGAACGGGTTGTCGTTGATGGCGGCATACGTCTCGTTGTTGGAATGCGGGTCGCTGAGGTGTATCTCTCGGTCGAGTAGTTGATCATGCCAACGGCCGTCGAGTCGTTCGAGCTCGCGCAGCTCTTTTGTCGCTGCGGCCACTTCCAGGCGGTTATAATGAGACGTGTCGGCAGTCGCGGGCGAGGCTCCGGCGGGAACCGGATTACGAAGCATCTTCCCGGCGATTTGTCGTTGGAGCTGCTTAATCCGCTTTTCGTGTTCGACGGGAGCAATCGCTGCCCATCGCATTCGATCTGCGTTTCTGCCCAACGACATCGGGCCGGCGGTTAGTGTTGTGTGATCGGTTGGACTGATGACCTGCCCATTCGATTCGCGTTGGGCACTGACATCGTCAATAAATCGGGATGCATCCCCCGACGAAAGCGACCTTGGTGAATCGAACAGAATGGCATCGTCTGTATCCCCGCTTTTGAGATTACTTTTATACCGCAAGGAACGACCGGCCTCATCGCTGAGAGCTGTCGGATCGATTCGACGTGATGAGTTGGTTTCATAGACGGGAATTCCCTCGACATAGCTTACGTTTCCCGTAGGAGCCGCTGCATTGGTATCAATTGGTTTCGAACTCGAGCTGATTTGATCGGGTGCTAGTCGAACGCTTTCTCGGAGGAACTCATCGCCAGACGATTGCTGTGCGACACTGGGTCCGCGAGCGGAATAAATGGGCGGCAGAGCGATCAACACCCCAGCCAGTCCCGCCGCAACGGTTCCGGCGATCGTCCAGCCGATGATCCGGCGACGACGTGAGTCGCTTGGTTCACGATTTGGAGTATGTCCCTCCCCCGTTTCCCCGCTCAGCCCCCGACTTTGCCGGGGGACATCGGCGAGTGATGCATGGTCACGTTGACCGGCGGGTGAGACCATTTCGTCCCCCGGCAAAGCCGGGGGCTGAAATGTAACCGCCGGGGGCTGAAATGCGACAGCGACGTGCCCGTTGTTCGTATGAATGGCGGAGACCGAAATTGGGGGCGCTGGAACAGCTTGTGCCAACACGACATTGCGCTGCGCGGCGGAGAGGCCAACGGCAGGCTCGATCGCTAATCCGCTCGAAAGCATTCCGGCCAGCGCGCGAATCTCGGCCACGGCGGCTTGCGCTTGCAAGCTACCGCGAAGTTCGTTCTCGATGGCGGCACGCTCGCTCGGGCTGAGCACGGCAGTGTCGGACTCGCCCAGGGCGTAAGCGGTCCACTTGGGGTCGGTAATGTCGAAGGACATGGCGATTACTCCAGTAAAGCTGTTGTGGGTATTCGAAAAACGGAATTCATTCCGTTTGTGTTGGTCGTGGGTCAAATGAAACGGAATGAATTCCGTTTTTCAGAGAACGGAATAAATTCCGTCCTACGCTTCTTGCAGCCGGTCGCGCAGGGTTTTGATTGCCGTATGCAACAGAAATCCGACGTTCGTGACCGTCAGCCCCGTCACGCCGGCGATCTGTTTGTACGACAGCTGACTCTGAAATTTCAGTCGCACCACTTCTTGTTGATTCGTGGGCAACAGGGTCAGTAGCCCCAGCACGCGGGCAAACTGCTCTTCCTGTTCGAGCGACACCGCGTGGGTGTTCGCACGTTCACAAACCGCCGTGTTTCCGTCACTGCCAGTTTTCATGCGAGTCTCCTTACGTCGTACGTCGAGGGCCAAACGTCGACAGACCGTGAATAGCCATTGCGCCAAATGCGTTTCATTGCTGATCGCCGTTCTCGAGTCCGCGGCCTGTTCGCGGCAGTAACGCAAAAACGTCTCTTGCACGCAGTCCCGCGCTCGCTCGGCATCGCCGGTGATCCGGGCCGCATAGCGCACTAGCGGCAATTCGAACCGCTTGATCAACGCATCGATCGTCGGCGCGCGCCAGCCATCGGAAGATTCCTTGGCCGCAGGTTCTAGCGGTGGCTGTTCGAGCTTGGGCATACGTTGGTCCGTCGTCTCTAATCACGCTTGAGATGCCGGTTTCTTAGACGCGGGCAAAAAGATTTCGTGCCGCAGAAAGGCAAGAAAGTCGCAAAAACCACGCGGCCATCGTTGAAATCAAGCCAGGGGTTGCGTTAACCTAAAGAATGCGGAACTAGCGCCGCGAGATAAATTAAATCCCAAGGCAGAGTTCGACTGATTACTTCCACTCACAGCGCTCGTAGCGCGCACAAAATGCGCCTATTTGCGGAATAAGTCTGCCTGAAATTTCTTGCGAGCGCCGCTGTAAGTGATTACCTGCCTTGTACTAACGACGAACATTGACCTGAATACGACTCCGATTTATTCCGCATTATCCGGATTTTCGCGTATTTTGCGGAATAAATCGCGCGCAAACTCATTTTGAATGCATCACCGAGTCACAGAGGACACCGAGTGAAGGTAATGGGGAAGGGCGAATGTGGAATGGGGAATGAATAATATCTGCCGGTCGCTGCGGACGATCGCCGTTCGAATCCGCTTTCATTCCCCACTCCCCATTCCGATTTCCCCATTTTCCTCCGTGTCCTCAGTGACTCTGTGGTTCATTCGAACTTCTTGCAAAATCGTAGTTTATTCCACCTCGTACCCCTCGTTTGCTACTAGTTTTGCTTCGGCCCGATTGATCAGCTTCGTTGCCGGACCGACGTTCTTATTGTTCTTAATCACGTTGTTTTCGGCGGGGCTGCCCGTGATCGTGATTCCCGAGCCGGACGTGATGTTGTTGATGATCGTCACGTTCTTGCACTCGTAGCGCGTGGGATGTTTGTGCTTGTCGGCGACGACATAGATCGCGGAGATGCCCTGGGGCACGCGCATCTCGTTGCCTTCGATATGCAGTCCGTTAATGCCGCCGGTGTGAAAGATGCTGATGTACGAGTTGCCCTTGTTGTTGATCAGCTTGCTGTCGAGCACGTGACAGTTGACATGGTCTTCGTGCATCAGCCCTTCGCCGTCGTTAATCTCGTAAATGCGATCGGCGGCCAGGTTGCGATAAACTTCGTAGTCGTTCCCCTCGACCGTCCAACGATGGCCGCGCATCTGCACCGCGCGATTGTCATTGGTACTCGATCCAAAAGTCACGGCAGTACCAGTCGCAGTCGGTCGCCAAAGCCCTTTC
>JAYTAU010000484.1:0-3524 GCA_043737375.1 Planctomycetia bacterium | reverse complement strand
CAACTTGCGCGACTTCCCGCGCGATCCCGTGGCCTGCATGCGCTCGCTGTACGATACGCATGGCAATATCGCCGCGCTCGAACAAGACGGCGCGCGATTGTTCTTCGCCTTTGGGCCGGAGTACAACCAGCAAATTCTCAGCGATCCGAAAACGTTTCACTCGCGGTTCTTCGCCATCCGCGGCCCGCGCGATTCGGCCCAGCGCCGTTTGACCTGCGGACTGCTCAGCATGAACGGCGACGATCACAAACGAAATCGCCGCATCGTGATGGGCCCGTTTCAAAAGCGGTCGATCGAAACTTACCCGACGGCACTGGCCGGACTGGCCCAGCAGATGATCAGCGACTGGCGACCCGGTCAAGTTCGCAACATTTTTGCCGACATGACGCAGTTCATGTTGCGCGTGACCAGCAGTGTGTTGTTCGGTTTCGACATGACCGAGCTGTCGTACTCGATCGGCGAAAAAACCGAGCAATGGGTCCGCATGAACCACGAATTGGGCATGGGCAGCCTGCTGGCCGATCTGCGCGATATGCACGAGTACGAAGCGCTGCTGTCGCAAGCCAACGAACTCGAACACGAAATTTTGCGGATGATCGAGTATCGCCGCAATTCGGCGACGCCCGGCAATGACGTGCTGAGTTTGTTGATTCGCGCACACGACGATGCGGGCGTCGGCCTGACCGATAGCGAACTGATTGGGCAAGCAGCGATTCTGTTTGCCGCAGCACACCTGACGACGGCCAACACATTGACTTGGACGTTGTTTCTGCTCGCGCAACATCCGCAGATCGCGCAGCAATTGTTTGACGAGTTGGATAGCACGCTGCATGGCGAATCGCCTCGGCTCGATCAGCTTGAGCAGTTGCCGTTTTTGGACAAGGTGGTCAAAGAGAGCATGCGCGTATTGCCGGCGTCGAGCTACTCACAACGCACCAATGCCGAGCCGGTGCGGCTCGGCCCGTTCAACTTGCCGACGGGCAGCACGATTGTGTTCAGCCAGTTCATCACGCATCACATGCCCGAGCTATTCGACGAGCCGTATCGCTTTCGTCCCGATCGCTGGGACACGATCGACCCGTCGCCGTATGCGTATTTGCCGTTTGCGGCCGGTCCGAAAATGTGCATCGGCGGCCCGTTGGCGTTGATGACCGTGCGGATTGCATTGTCAACCATCTGGCAACGCGTGCGACTGAGCGTGTTGCCCGGCGCAAACATCAACGGCCTGGTGACATCGACCATGCTGGGGCCGACGACCGGTATGCCGATGTTGGTGCACGGCTTGAACGCGCCGTATGCCAACACCTGGGTTCGCGGTAATATCCAAAACCTGGTGCAGCTCGACTGGCCCGACGTGCGCGGTATGAAGACGCGGGCGGCCTGACGGCGGAAAGGACGAAGGACGAGTTACGGAAGAGAACTCTTGTTCCCACGCTCTGCGTGGGAACGCGCTTTTGACCGCTCCGCGGTCCTCTGAGGGCCACCGATCGTGCGTAAATCTGGACGCAGAGCGTCCGACGCAGCCGTTCCCACGCGGAGCGTGGGACGAGAGTATTGCTGCCAGCTTTGACCTCGGCGATCTAAGTTCTACATCCGTGCATTCTGTCGGGCGGGCCGGTGGCCGCGCCGCTAAGCAGCGTATGCCCCGGTGTTCCCACATCCTACTTCCTCCAATCCCACCTCCTTCATTCCTTTCCTCTCCGCCTGTGGTAAAGTAATATCGCCGGTAAATATTCCACGCTCCTGGGCGAATACTCGGTAGATCGGCTTAATACTACACGCTTCGCCGACGGTGCCGCCTCCTACAAAAGGTCCTGCGATGGACACGTTCTTTCTGATCTGTGCGTTACTCGGCGGCACGGTACTCGTCTGCCAGTTCGCCATGACCCTGTTGGGCATGGGCGATCATGGCGGCGATTTCGATCATGCCGGTAGTGAATCATTTGCCGATCATACGCACACGCCTGCGGGCACCGATCCTGCCGCAGATGCCGCGCATGGTTCGACCTGGCTGTTCGGCGTGTTGACATTTCGCACATTGGTCGCGGCGACGGCGTTTTTCGGATTAGCCGGCAAGGCGGCGTTGGCTGCCGATTTGGAAATGCTGCCCTCAGTTTTGATCGCACTGGCTGCCGGAGTGGCGGCGATGTACGGAGTCCATGCCCTCATGCAGGGCATGACGCGGCTGACTTCCGACGGCACCGTGCATATCGAACGCGCCGTCGGCCGACCTGGCACGGTGTACCTAACTATTCCAGGCAGCACGGGTTCCGGTGGAACTGGTTCAAGTGGCCCGGGCCTTGGGAAAATTCATCTCAACCTGCAAAACCGGCTCGTCGAGTACCAAGCAACTTCACGCGACAAACTGCCCACAGGTGCTAAGGTTGTGGTAACTCGCGTGGTCGGTCCCGATACGGTCGAGGTCGAAGCGGCCAACTAGTAGGACGGAATTCATTCCGTCTTCGAAACGAAAACGACTATCCTAAGCCCGGAGCGTCTTCGAGGCAGAATCACAGGGAGTCGAAGTCCATCTTCGAAGCGATCAATAATTTGTTCTGGTTCAAGCCTTCACCGCTCGTTTCTCGCTGCCTCGCCCCGAGGGAGACGGTTAGATTCCGCGACCAATACTAACATTTCAGACGAACTACAGAAGCCGGAATAAGTTCCGGCCTACAAATAAAAGCCGGAATGAATTCCGGCCTACTTGAAACGGAATAAATGCCGGCCTACAACCAACCCGAGGGCATTATGTCAACATTGCTACTACTCGCGCAGAACATTCCCAAGCCCGGCTTGTTCGACAATAGCCTGGTTTGGATCGCGCTGATCTGCGTCTTCATCGGCATCGTGTTCTTCAGCTTCATCGGGCTGCTGACTAGCCGCTATAAACGCTGCCCTAGCAACCGGGTGCTGGTGATCTACGGCAAAACCGGCGGCGGCAACGTCGCCAAGGCGATTCACGGCGGCGCGAAATTCGTCTGGCCGCTGATTCAAGACTATCAGTACATGAGTCTTGAGCCGATCCAAATCGAGATTCCGCTGCGCGGCGCGCTATCGATCGAAAACATTCGCGTGAACGTGCCCAGCGTGTTCACTGTTGCCATCGGCACCACGCCCGAGGTGATGCAAAATGCTTCGATTCGTTTGCTGGGTCTGAACAACGAAGCGATCGAAAAGCAGGCCGAAGAAATTATCTTCGGTCAGTTGCGGCAAGTCATCGCGTCGATGCGAATCGAGGACATCAATCGCGACCGCGAGACGTTTTTGCAGCATGTGCAAAACTCGCTGGAGCCCGAGCTGAAGAAAATCGGCTTGGTGCTGATCAACGTCAACATTACCGACATCACCGACGAGAGCGGCTACATCGACGCGATCGGTCAAAAGGCCGCGTCGCAAGCGATTCAACAGGCCCGCGGCGACGTGGCCGAGCAACTGCGATTGGGCGAATCGCGTGTCGCCGAAGCCGAGCGCGACAAGATGATTCAGGTCGCCAACGCCAACAAGATGCGTGAAATCGGCACCCG
>JAYTAU010000483.1:0-8689 GCA_043737375.1 Planctomycetia bacterium | reverse complement strand
GTTTCCTCTGTTACCTCCTGTTCAATCTGCTTCACTCAAACTCACCGTGCCGCGACCTCGTGTTCGGCTTCGGTCTTTTCGTCCATCTGTTCGACCAGCTCGCGCATTTCGAAGATCGAGATCATCGGCAAGAAGCGAACAAAGATAAACAATAATGCAAAGAACAATCCGATCGTGCCGATGTAAATGGCCCAGTCCCAGCGTGTCGGGTAATACATACCCCACGATGAGGGCAGAAAGTCCCGATGTAAACTAGTGACCACGATCACAAATCGTTCGAGCCACATGCCAATGTTGGCGACGATGGCGATGATGAACAACAACACCGGATTGGTGCGGATGCGATGCGACCAAAGGAACTGCGGCACCAACACATTACACAAAATTAACGACCAATATGCCGGCGCGTAGGGGCCGAATGCGCGGTTGCTGATCACATATTCTTCGTAAGGGTTGGCGCTGTACCAACCGAAGAAGGCTTCCATGCCGTAACCATAGGCGACCATCAGTCCCGTGGCCAGCATCACCTTGGCCATGTTGTCCAAATGGCGATCGGTGATGAAATCTTGCAGTCCGTAGATTGCGCGCAACGGAATGGCGAGGGTCAACACCATCGCAAAACCGGAGTAAATTGCGCCAGCGACAAAGTATGGGGGAAAAATGGTCGAGTGCCAGCCTGGAATAATCGACGTGGCAAAGTCCATTCCGACGATCGTATGCACCGACACGACAAGCGGCGTGGCCAATCCGGCCAACAGCAAATACGCGGTGTGATAGCGATGCCAGTGAATGGCCGACCCGCGCCAACCCATCGCCAAAATTCCGTAAACGAATCGCCCCACACGACTTTTCGATCGATCGCGCAGCGTGGCCAAATCGGGAATCAGCCCGACGTACCAAAACATGAGCGAGACTAACGAGTACGTGGAGATGGCGAACACGTCCCAGACCAGCGCGCTGCGAAACTGCGGCCAAAGGGCCATCGTGTTGGGATAAGGGAATAACCAGTAAGCGACCCAAACTCTTCCTAAATGCAACAGCGGATAAAGCAAGGCGCACGAGACCGCGAACAGCGTCATCGCCTCGGCAAAGCGGTTGATGCTGGTGCGCCAGGGTTGATTGAGCAGCAGCAGCACGGCCGAGATCAACGTGCCGGCGTGCCCGATGCCGATCCACCAGACAAAATTGATGATGGCAAAACCCCAGCCGATGGGAATGTTTACGCCCCAGATGCCGGTCCCTTTGACCAATAGCCAAGCGATCCCGTAGAGCAACAACATGACCAACGCAAATGAGAACGCAAAGCCCAGCCACCAACCGCGCGGCGTACCGCGCGTGAGTACGATGGCGCTGATCTTGTCGGTGACCGTCGAGAACGTATGATCACCGCCAAGAATCGCCCGATCGCCGTTGCTTGAGTTATCGACCGTGCGCGCATCATCGGGCGGCGCGATGGGTGCCGATGCGTCAACGTCAGGGTGTCGTTTCTTCTTAGACATGAACCGCAGTGCCGTAATCTGTATTCAAGCCAAAAGTGAACAGGAGTTAACAGAGGTAATGGAGATGAATATTAATATTGCAGATGTTTTCTTGAGCTTCATTTCAGATATTCGAAAGTGAGTGAGATGGTGATTGCTTCCATCGCCCTCCGTTCTCTCTGTTCCCTCCTGTTCGATGTCTTTGGAATGGTCAATTGAGTGTTTAAATCAAATCCGGATGAGGGTTCGTCAGCTTCGCTAAATACGTGGTGCGAGGGCGGGTGCCCAATTCGGCCAACACGCTGTAATTCAAGGGGTCCGACTGTCGTCGCGTCACTTCGCTGTTCGGATCGTTCAGATCGCCAAACACAATCGCTTGCGTCGGGCAGACTTGTTGACAAGCCGTCAGCAGCGAACCATCGGGGATTGTGACCGGTTGGCCGTTTTGCATCGAGAGATTCTTGGCGTCGATGCGCGCATGATTGATACGCTGCACGCAGTACGTGCATTTTTCCATCACGCCGCGGCTGCGCACCGTGACATCAGGATTGTTCAGCAGCTTGAGTACCGGAGTCGTCTCGTCGGTGTACTGCAAAAAGTTGAAGCGACGCACTTTGTAAGGGCAATTGTTCGAGCAGTAGCGAGTGCCGACGCAGCGGTTGTACGTCATCTCGTTGAGCCCTTCGGGGCTGTGCGTCGTCGCCGCGACCGGGCAGACCACTTCGCACGGTGCCAACTCGCAGTGTTGGCAGAGCATCGGTTGTAGCGCCGTCTTGGGATCGTCGGCCGTCCCTTCGTGATAAGTGTCGATCCGCAACCAATGCATCTCGCGACCGGCGATGACCTGCTCTTTGCCGACGACCGGAATATTGTTCTCAGCCTGACACGCGACCACACACGCGTTGCAGCCGATGCAACTGGTCATGTTGATGGCCATACCCCATTTGAAACCGTCGTAAGCGACCTCGGGAAAAAGCGATGGCGGATGATGGCCTTCATGCTCGGCATGTGCCGCGCGATGAATACCGCGCGGGTCGCGCTGGTATTCGGACAATGTGCCGCTGTGGACGATGTTGCGGCCTTCGACGTTGTGATGGAGTTGCGTGATCGCCAGCGGATATTTATCGCCGGTTTTGGAGAGTTTTAGGTGCGCGCCGCCGGCCAATCCGTATGCACCGGCAATCTCATACGCATTAAAGCCCGCTCCGACCGCCGTGCGACCCCCTTGTTTACGCCCATAGCCGTAGTGCAACGTCACGCAGTCATTGGCGTGTCCGGGCAAAACACAAATGGGCCCGGTGACGCTACGACCGTTGAGATCCAAGCGAACCAGGTCTTCGCTCGCCACCTGCAGCCGCTTGGCAGTCGCCGGCGAAATAAACACCGCGTTGTCCCAGGTCAACTTCGACAGCGGCTTGGGCAATTCTTGCAGCCAGCCGTTGTTCGCCCAGCGGCCGTCGCCGATGTGCGGATCGGGCAGAAACAACACTTCTAAGCCGTCGGCGACTGGCGCTGGAAGTTTATTGCCGACATTGGTCGCAAACTTCGGATTTGCGTTATGGAAATTACTTGTGCCATTCGCGCCGACTACCGCAATGGCCAAGTCCAGTTTCGCCTCGTCGATCGCGAACTTAACTTCGGCCGCCTGGAACGCACTGTCGGCAATCACACCGTCGTGCAGCGCGCGGGCCCACGTCTTTTCGAAATCATCCGCCCATTCTTTTTGCCAGGTGTCGCGCACAATCTCCAACGGTTTGCGCGTCACGGGATCGATCAGGACCGACAACAACTCATTGATATTGCGTCCCTCGTACAAGGGCGCTATCAGCGGTTGAATCAACGATGCTGTGCCGTCGAATGCGCGGGCGTCGCCCCAACTTTCCAGATAATGCGTTGCCGGGACATGCCATTGGCACAGGCGCGATGTCTCGTCTTCGTACAGACCAAAGTGAACCGCCAGCTTTCCCTTGGTCGCCGAAAACTTGCTCAGCGCATCGGCAAAACCCAGGACGGCCGGCGAATTGTAAACGGCATTCACATCCAGGATGATCAGCGTCTCGGCCGACCCGCCGTCAAGATCCGCAATCAATTTATTCAACTCATGAGTCGATTCGCCCCAACTATATTCGCCAGCTGCTGGAATAGCCGCGCCGCCACTACTCGCGCCGGCTCCGCTATCCGCACGTTCAACCGCCGGCACGTAACGTACGGTCTTGCCGACATTCTCCAAGGCATTGTTAATCGCCATCGCAATCAAATGCACAATTTCGGATTGATGATCGCCAGCCAAAACCAACGAACGCCCGCGGTTATCGCGCAGATCGCTCGCCGTGGTTTGGACCCATTGCTTGTGGTCTGGGTTGTTGGCCGGATCAAACGTAGCTTTCTGCCCGAGTTTTTCATAAGGCTTAAATTCTTGCAGCCCAAATTCGACCGCCAACGCCACCGCAAACTCGATCACTCCGCTCGGCGGCAGCGGCAGCCGATGGTCGGCCGCCACGCCCGTCGGTGTGTACATGGTCTCGACCTGATACAAGCGGTTCATCGTCAGCGGCGTGCCTGCATGGGATGCAGTATTGCCCTGCCCAACTGTGCCTGGAGCGTGGGGCTGATGTGCTTTACTAGCACCAACGACTTGTCGGCCTGCCATAAACTGCCGCGCGTAGCGCACTCCGGCCGCCTCGCCGCACAGAAAATCGCAGTCCAACGACATTACCGTTCGAGCTGCCTCGAAGTCATAGACAGGCGTCACGTCTTGAGTCAACGCAGTGCGCGCCGCCGCGCGTGCCCAGTGCCGATTGCCGACGGAATACTCATGCACGCGCGCTTGCGGAAATCGCTTGCGTAGTACTCGCATCTGGCGCGCGAGCGTCGGCGATGTCACCGGCTCAGTCAGAATATGCAGACCGGCACCAGTGCCATCGCCGCTCGTTAGGCGCGATCGAATCGCTGTCAAAAACGCGTTCCAGGTCGAAATCTCGCCCAGAAATCTAATCGTCTGCGAACGGTCCGGATCGTACAACGACAAGATCGACGCTTGTGCGATCGCGTCGGTCGCGCCCAAGCTGGCCGGGTGCTGCGGATTGCCTTCGATTTTGATCGGGCGGCCGATCGTGCTGGTCACCAGCAAACCCAACGACGATGCACCGTTGGGAAATGTCGTCGCATACTGCAGCGTTTTGCCCGGAGTGATTTCCTTGGGAGCTCGCACATACGGCATCAACACTTCCGACTCGCGCGGTGTGCAGCCGCCCGACATGCCGGCGAAAGCCAGCGAGGCGGCCATCAAGTGCAAAAAATTGCGGCGGTTGAAGCTGCGATCGTCCCAGACCGAGGCTTCGCGCGGGAACTCGCGTTGCAAGAACGTATGAAACTCGTCGGTGTCGGCCAGTTCTTCCAGACTGCGCCAATAACGACGCCCCTGCCCTGCGGACAAATGCTGTCGAATTGTCGACATGGTCAGCGGCTCGACCGCTGCGAGTGGCGCAGATGCCGGCAACTCGGAATTACTAGGCATTTCCTGGCGCACTTCACGCTCCTAACAGTGACGATTCACTCAGCGACAAGCTCCTAACGCCCGACATATAACCCACATGCAAAGTTTGAACGGGAGGGAACCGAGGTAACTGAGAATGTTGCAATGATCAAACATTTGCGGAACTCGGAAGTAATCACACATCTCAAAAAAACACTCTGTTTCCTCCGTTGCCTCCTGTTCTGGCTCTTGTCTAGATCTACCGGTGACAAGCCGAGCAATTGGTCAACTTGCTGATGTTGTATTGATCGACCAGCTTCGCGCCGAGTTCGGCCTGGGTCGTATTGTCTTGGGTCGGATTCCAATCCATAGAAAACACCTTGTCGCGCGGGCCGACGAACTGCTCGGGATGGCGATGGCAATCGAGACACCACTCCATGTGCAGCGTATTGGCTTTGTACATCAGGGGCATTTCATCCACGCGGCCGTGGCAAGTGACACAGGCCACACCCTTCTGCACGTGGATGCTGTGATTGAAATACGCGTAGTCGGGCACATCGTGTACCCGCGTCCAAGCGATCGATTGATTCGTGCGAAAGCTGGCCCGCACCGGTTCCAGCTTGGGACTATCGACCCAGATTTGCGAATGGCATTGCATACAGGTTTCGGTCGGCGGAATGCCGGCAAACGCTCCCGTCTCGACCGTGGTATGACAGTAGCGGCAGTCGATGCCCAGGCCGGCAACATGATGTTCGTGACTGAACTGCACGGGTTGATCGCGAAAGACGCCTTGCCCTGTGGCATAAGACGATCGAAAATAGATCGACAACATCCAGCCGATGCCGGCCAACACGAACACGGCGCCAAAAATGGTCGCTCGCGAAAACGTATTCATGCTGCGATGGAATATCTGCGGCATATTAGCGCGTGATCGGCGAGCGGGGATAGGAATTGACGAATCAGCCAACTATTGACGCAAATAAATCCATGTCAGGGAACGGTCGTCGGTTCGACGCGAATCGATTCGGTAGATAACGACCGCGGTTGCCGCGAATCTTTAACCGGGGTATTCAAGTCGATGATGGCGGTCGCTTCGCCGGTGATCAATCGCGCCGATCGGTTCCAACTGATGTAGTGTGCGGCCCATTGCATCAGCACCATCAATCGATGCTGAAACTGCACGATATACATGAGATGCACGAACAACCACATTAGCCAGGCCGTCATGCCGGTAAATTTCCAGCCTCCCACCTGTGCCACCGCCTTGAATCGTCCGATGGTTGCCATCGTGCCGCGATCGCGAAACTTAAACGGTTTGGCTTCGCTGTTGCGGAGCCGCGATTCGATAATTCGCGCAACGTAGGCCCCTTCTTGCATAGCCACCGGCGCCAAAGCGGGCAACACTTGTCCAGGCTGATATTCGAAGTGCGCCATGTCGCCGATCACAAACAATTCGGGATGACCGTTCACATGTAAATGTTGATTGACCGGTATTCTTCCCGCTCGATCGAGCTCGACACCGGCCTGATCGGCGACGATTTTTGACAACGGCGAGGCTTTCACTCCGGCTGCCCAAATGACGGTTTTTGTTGCAATCTCTTCGGTCAGATCGCCTTGGCGCAGCCAAACCATGTCATTCGTAATACGAGTAACCGTCGATTGGGTAGCGACCGTAACTCCAAGTTTCTCCAGCGCGCGGCGCGAGTACTCCGACAACGCTGCATCGAACGGCGGCAGAATGCGATCGACCGCCTCGACCAGTATCACACGCGCCTCGCTAGGATCGATGTTGCGAAAATCGCGGCGTAAAGTGTGTCGTGCAATTTCGGCTACGGCTCCCGCCATCTCAACCCCGGTGGGTCCGCCCCCCACAATGACGAACGTCAGCCAACTGCGCGCCTTGGACCCTCCGCCGGCTCGTTCGGCGGCTTCGAAAGCCAACAACACTTGGCGGCGAATCGCCGTGGCATCGTCGAGCGTCTTCAGTCCCGGCGCAAACTCGGCCCACTCGTCGTGTCCGAAATAACTGTGGGTTGAGCCGGCCGCCAACACCAGTGTGTCGTAAGCTAATTCGCCATCGTCGAGCAACACGGTGCGTCGTACAAGATCGAGCCCGCGCACCTCGGCCAATAGCACGCGCGCGTTGGTTTGCTTGCGGACCATGCTCCGCAGCGGTGCGGCGATATTGGCAGGCGACAACGTGCCCGTGGCAACCTGGTAAAGCAAAGGCTGAAACAGATGGTGATTGCGCCGGTCGACCAACGTCAGTTCGACTGCCGTGCGGCGCAGCGCACGAGTGGCATACATGCCTCCGAATCCGCCGCCGACAATCACAACCCGATGCATGGCAAAAGCTCCGAGCAGGGCCAAGTAGCTAAACGGCCAACTGCGAAGTCACTTTATAACGCACCCGGCGGCAGTTCGCCTAGCAGCCCGTAGAAAAATGCTTTAGGTGCCATTGCCGGTTTGTCCAGCAGTGAGAATCTACGGTTTTTTCCGCCACTGCTTGGCGACCCGCCGGCAGTGGCACCCAGATCACAAATGAATTTTCTCAACGGGTTGCTAGGATTCAATTAGGATGAAAAATGTCGTGCAACTATTTCTCAATCATGCTTAGCGCAATCATCATGAAACGCAAGCGGGCTGGTTGATCCCGGCTGAAAAAGCGGCACAACCACTTAGGTCGTAAACGAGCTGGCCTTGCAACAGGCCGAAATCTTGATAACTTGGAGATTGCTGATGTCGCCAAACGACGTTCCGGCTGGTAGTTAGCGGCGGATGGAAAATAACTTCCTTATTGTTCCCTCTCCCTTGGGAGAGGCGGCGAGGAACGCTTCGGTGAGGGGCGGAGATTATCGGGAAGTTATTTTTCGACCGGTCCTTAGCGTTGTTTGGCCGGTTGTTGGCGTTGATGCACCCCTAGCTCAATTGGATAGAGCATCGGTCTACGGAACCGAAGGTTACTGGTTCGAGCCCAGTGGGGTGTAGTTTTTCTTTACGGCAACGTTCTTCGACCGCTTGTCATAGCGGCTATGGCCTCGAATAGTCGCTACGCGGCTACGCGGAACGTTTGAATTTTACCCTGCAGCCGTCAAATCGCTTGAAATCGTCGCGCCGGCAAGTTCCAATCCAGTTCAGTTGATCGGATTGGTATTCTCGCCTGGGAGCTTAAGCATGTCGCATTGCAAAGAGATCATCGAGTCGGCGTTTACTATTTCAAGCTTCATCCAATTTGCAAGGTTCATCCAATCAACCATCGCGAGATCGGCGATCGTAGCTGCGTTGACTCTCGGAAGTTTCGGTATGTCGATCGCCACCGCTGCCGACTCCAACGCGACGCCCGCAAAGCCTGATGCTACGCTGGACTCGAAGTCCCCGGCAAACTCCGGCGGCAAATGGCATGTCTACATCGGCACGTACACCGGCAAAAACAGCAAAGGCATCTATCGTTTGGAACTGGATGCCGACGCGGGCACGCTGAAGAATGCCGGGCTTGCCGCCGAGATCGTCAATCCGTCGTTCTTGGCGATACACCCTAGCGGCAAATATTTATATGCGGTCGGCGAGATTGGAAACTTCGACGGCGGCAAAGGGGGCGCAATCAGTGCACTGGCGATCGACCCTAAGAGCGGCGATCTGAAGCTGTTGAATCAACGCTCGACCGTCGGCGGCGGGCCGTGCCATTTGTCGGTCGATCCGTCGGGCAAGTGCGTGCTGGCAGCGAACTATGGCGGCG
>JAYTAU010000482.1:0-8703 GCA_043737375.1 Planctomycetia bacterium | reverse complement strand
ATCGCTTTTGGATTTGCGACTGCACGATCAGCAAGTCTTGCCCAAAGACATTGGTGCCGCCGCCGAGCAAGTTGTTGTTGATCGCACGATCGTTCTTTTCACCCGTCGCACGATATGAGAACACCGCATCGAACTCCGAGAGGGCCGCCTCGACGCCGAATCGCGGGTCGGTATCGACCAACGCCGGCTCCAGCACGGTTCGCGCGGCGTTGGGCGAGCGCAACACCAATCCCCCCAAATCGCGCAGCACCTTGGAATTGGTCAGTGCAACTTGCACCGCTTCTTCGAGCGACAGATTCCAATAGGCGGGTTCTTTTTCCAGATCGAGCGTGAGCGGTTCCGGAATCACCCGTTGTCCATTGTCCGGGGCACATGCATCGGGATACTCGATCTGCGTCGCCATGCGCTGGTAATGGTCGGGCTGCTGATCGTTGTTAAATGCGATCTTGCCGTTGCGCGCAAAACAGCCCGAGAGCCCCAGGGCCAGGGTACACAGCACGGCGGTTTGTCGCACCAGGCGTTGTTGCATCGTCGCGATCGAGTCAAACGGGGGCGCGTCAGGAAACTTGGACGCGTATCTTGATCCGGCAGATTCATCGTCAACCGCAGAGGCGTTTCAATCGTTAATCTCGACGAAACCGGCAAATATCTCGCAGTTTGCCAAAAATAGTGGTAGTTTGGGGATGGCGGGTAAACTGTCGATGGCCGTGGTTTGTAATCGTCGTGTGATTGTTGTTGGTTGTCAGTGGTCCGTCGTCAGTTGGTGTTAGTTGCTCAGCGCTCAGTTGCTCTCGCGCCGAGGAGCAACTTGAAGCGGGCATTTGCGTCTCATCACGCTTTCCCATTTCACGCTTTCACGCTGTCCACTTCTCTCACTTTTCACCCTCAACGCACTTCCCTCCACCCGCTTCGGCTTCCGCTATACTCTCGAAATGAGCCAAACTGCGCAGCAGCATCTCGAAGCGGTCGTCGACGAACTGGCACGCCTGGCCGGTGCGAAGCTAGCGCCGGTCGACTTTTACACCACACTACTGGACCGCGGTTCTGCAGCCTTGGCGGCGACGGCGGCAGCCTCGTGGAGCGGCTCGGCCAACGGCCAACTGGGCCTCGACTGCCAGTTGCATTGGCACGACACTTCGCTGGCCGACGACCTCGACCGACAGATCGCGCACGCGCTATTACTGCAAGCCGTGTTGCGCAACGGCAATCCGCGGCTTGTACCGCCGCACGCAGCCTTAACGAGCGACTTGTCGACCGTTGCCGGCAACGGTCAGCCCATTAACCCTACCGAACATTTGCTCGCCTTGGCACCTTGGTCGCTCGATGATCAATCGGGCGTGCTAGAGCTGTTCTTGCGGCCCGGCGGATCGCCGGCGGCCCAACAAGGGTATTTGCAGTTCGCCGCGGCGCTAGCGGACATCGTGCTTGAGTATCAACGCAACAGTCAGTTGCGCGTATTGCAAGAACGCGATATCGTCTGGCAAGAATTCGAGCGATTCATCGGTCAGGTCCACGCCGGCACCGACGTCGATCGCGTCTGCTATGCCATCGCCAACGAAGGCCGACGGCTCTGCCAATGCGATCGAGTCAGTGTGGTGTTGCAACGCGCGAAGCATTGTCAGGTCGCGGCGGTCAGTGGGCTGGAGTCAGTCAATCGTCGCGCGAATGCCATTCGCAAGCTCGAACAACTGGTTCAGTCGGTGACAATGACCGGTCAGCCGCTGTGGTATTACGGCTCCGTGCGAGATGACAGCCTAGCGAACCATCACGGCAACACCCAACCGCCGGCGCCGCAAATCGAAGCGCCGTTGCATGCGTACCTGGAAGAGTCGCATGCCAAGATGTTGGCCGTCGTACCGCTGACACTTGAATTGAACGCTGCTGCAAACGAACACCGGCACGCCGCGAATTCAGCTCACGAACCCCCGCCGCTCGGCGCATTGGTGATCGAGCAGTTCGATCGCACGATCGACGACGGACTCTTATCGCGGCGCGTAACGGCCGTGGCGCGCCATGCCGCGCCGGCGCTACGTAATGCCCTGGAGATCGAACGCCTACCGCTGATCTCGATCAATCGCGGGCTGGGTCGCATCGGCTGGCTGGTCCAGGCCAAACAGCTTCCCAAAACCACGCTGGCACTGATTGCCGCAGTGATCGCGGTGCTGGCATTGATTTTGATTCCTGCCGATTTCACGATCGAGGGAACCGGCGAGTTGCAACCGGTCGAACGCCGAGACATTTTTGCGCCCACCGACGGAATCGTGGACACGGTCGACGCTCAACATGCGGCAATCGTGACCGCCGGTCAACGACTGCTCTCGCTGCGTAGTCCCAGCTTGGATTTCGAAGAGGCGCGCGTATCAGGTGAATTGCAGACCGCCAAGAAACGCTTGGTCGCGGTGCAAATTGCGCGACTCGATTTGGATTTGATCGAACGCGACAAAACCGCGAACAAACAGTCGCAACTCACAGCCGAAGAAGAAGAGATCAAGGAACAGATCAAAAGCCTAACCGCCCAGCAATCGATCCTCAACGCTCAGCTTTCGGACCTCGAAATCCGCAGTCCTTTGAATGGCCAAATCGTGACCTGGGACGTGGCCCGGCTGCTTTCTTCGCGACCAGTCGGGCGGGGGCAAAAACTACTCACCGTTGCCGACACCGAAGGGCGTTGGAGCCTCGAATTGCATGTGCCGGACGACAAAATCGGCTACGTTCTGGCTGCCCGGCAACAGGCAATTCTCGATCAGCGCCCGCTTGAGGTAGACTTTATGTTAGCAGCCGAACCAGCCGCGACGTATCGGGGCACGGTCGAGAAGATCGCCTTGCGAACCGACCCCGATCGACGGCCTGAACCGTCGGTGCTGGTCACCGTGCGATTCGATCGCCGAGATTCGAAAACATTGCGGCCCGGTGCGACGGTGATCGGTAAGATCGATTGCGGTCGGCGCTCGTTGGGCTTTGTGTGGTTTCACGCGGCCTGGAATGCGATTCAACGACGGCTGCTGTTTTGAGCCGGCAGGCAGATGCACCACAGAGTCACAGAGGACACCGAGAGATTAAAAGGAGTATTGGCCACGAATGGATACGAATGAACGCGAATAAGATCGGTGAACGACGACAGTAGTTTTTCGTTTTGCGGATTTAAGTTGAAACGCAAATCGCACCATTTAATCGCAATGTCTTATAAATAATATGAAATCCAATTCGTCGTCGTTGCCACGTTTTACTATCCGACAGTTGTTACGGCTGATAACGATTGTGGCGATCGTGGCTGCCGTAATCGGTTGGCAGACACGAAGACCCCGGCCATCGCGGATTTACGAAGTCCGGAAAAACATGACTGCGGACCACGTTCAGAAGATTTTGGGACCGCCGCGCGGAGTTGAACAACATGGCAGTGGGGAAAATCCGCGCGAGGAGTGGAAATATGATTGGGGATTCGTACAGAGTGGATCTGTGTATTTTGAGCACGGCCGTGTCGTTGAAATAGAAATCCGTGAGGGCTAGAGATTTCCCAACTTTTAGTCGCTGAGATAATTCAATAGACATTTGCGTTCATTCGTATCCATTCGCGGCAAATTACTTTGCCTTCCTCCGTGTCTCCGTTGTAAAAACTTTCGATGGACTCGCGCGAAATTACGTTCTAATTTTCGAAAGAGATTTATGCGACTGACTAATTTTTCGATCGTGATCGCCTGCTTGTTGGTGATCGTTGCAGTGGACAAGGCAAGTGCCGCGGATTTGCAAGTCGACGGGGCGTTGCTCACGCTGATCGAGCAAGTCGAACTGCCCGCCAAAGAGGCCGGCGGGATTTCCAGCATCGCGGTCAAAGAAGGACAGATCGTCGAGCGCGGCCAATCGCTGGCTGCGGTCGAAGATGACGACGCGCGGTTGGCGGTCGACCAGGCAAAATTCGAATTCGAGATCGCCGAATCCAAGTCGCGAAACGACGTGACGGTGCGCTTCGCCAAAAAATCGCAACAAGTCGCCGACGCCGAGTATCGCCGTGCGAAGGAGTCGGGCGATCGCTTCAAAAAGAGCATCTCCGAAACTGAAATGGACGAACTGCGATTGACGGCCGAACGCGCGGCCCTTGAAATCGAACAGGCCGAACAATTGCAAACCGTTGCCAAGCTGACCAGCCAACTCAAAGGGGTCGAGCTGGCTGCCGCACATCTCAAGCTAGAACGCCGTCGCATCACCGCGCCGTTCGACGGCATGATCGTGCAAGTCAAAAAACATCGCGGCGAATGGGTCAGTCCGGGCGATACGATCGTCCGCATGATCCGACTCGACCGGCTGCGCGTCGAAACATTCCTGCCTGCCCGCGATGCGACGTTGCAACTGAACGGCAGCCGCGTGACCCTATTGGCCGATGTCGCCGGCAAGCCGCGCAGCGAGTTTTCGGGCACCGTAGTGTTTGTCAGCCCCGAGATCAACGCCGTGAACGGGCAGGTGCGCGTGTGGGCCGAAGTCGACAACAAAAATCTGCTGCTGCGGCCTGGGCAACAAGTGACGATGTCGATCGGCGGCAAGTGAGGGGCGAGGCTAGAGACTGGGGACTCGCGGATTGGAGCGCGAGATAGCTTCGATCTCTGGCGGCTGCTTAGCGGTGCGGCCCGCGGCCCACCCTTTTCGAGTGCTAAGTTCGAAGTGGGATTGATCATCACGCCATATCGGTATCTGCTTTCTTTACCCCTCGCTGCTCGTCCCTCATCCCTCGCTGCTCATCCCTCGTTGCATGTCTTCCGTCACCAGCACCAATCGCCCGTTACCATTGCGTATGCGGGCCGATTTGGTTGTTGCGCCGCTGATCTATGATCAACGCCGGCTGTGGGGCGTGAAAGATCCGCTTTCGCTCGGCTACTGGCAACTGGCCAACGAAGAATACTTCGTACTCCGTCAACTCGACGGCCACATCAGCCTCGACGATCTGCAACGTCGCTTCGTGCGCGAGTTCGCGCCCAACCGCATCGGGGCCGATCAGTTGCAAGCCTTCATCGGTTCACTCTATCGCGACGGGCTGGTCGTTTCAGAGTCGGTCGGGCAAGGGGACGAGTTACTCGAGCGGGCCCGTCGCAGCCGCTGGAAGGCGCGACTAGCGGTGATCAGCAATGTGTTGGCCTGGCGGTTTCGCGGGATCGATCCCGAGCCTTGGCTGCGCCGCGTCGCGCCGCGCATCGGTTGGTTGTTTTCGCCTGTCAGTCGACTGACGTATCTGGGCTTGGTGATCTCGGCCGTGTTGTTGGTCATGTTCCAATGGAACACGGTCGTTGCGCGATTTCCGGAACTGAGTAGTTTCTTCGACTATCGAAACGCGTTCTTACTGCTTGTCGCTGCGGCGTTTGCCAAGGTGTTGCACGAGCTGGGCCACGCAATTTTTTGTAAGCATTACGGCGGCGAGTGTCACGAGATCGGTTTCATGCTGTTGGTCGGCGCACCCTGTTTATATTGCAACGTGTCGGACGCTTGGATGCTGAAAAACAAATGGCACCGCGCAGCCATCGGCGCCGCCGGTATGATTGTCGAGGTCGGCTTGGCGGCCGTGGCCCTTTGGCTGTGGTGGTTCAGCACGCCGGGCTTGTTCAACGCGCTGTGCTTTGACTTGATGCTGGTTTGTTCGGTCAACACGCTGTTGATGAACGGCAACCCATTGTTGCAGTACGACGGCTACTACATATTGGCGGACCTCAGCGAGACGCCCAATCTCAGGCAACAAGCCCTGGGGGTGGTGCGACAATGGTCTGCTTGGTTTTTGCTCGGCGTGCGAGCGACCCAAGATCGTTTGCTGCCCGATCGCGGTCGCGGCTGGATGGCCGTGTATGCGGTTGCATCGACCCTGTATCGTTGGGCCATGATTTTGGCGTTGTTGTGGGTCGTGAATCAAGCCATGAAGCCGTATGATTTGGAGTTACTGACCTGGTTGTTGGGATGGATGTTCGTCGTCACGTTGGTCGGCGTGCCGATGTTTCGGTTGTTCAGTTTTTTACGGCATCCTACGCGGAGCATGCAGGTGCGTTGGAATCGTGTGGCGGGTCGCGGCGGCATCATCGTGTTGGGACTTGCCGCGCTGGCGATGATTCCGCTGCCGTTTCGACCCACGGCCCCGGCCGTGGTCGAACTACGCAATGAGCGGCCGGTTTATATCAACACCGAAGGGCGTTTGATCGATGCGGTCGAGCCTGGCATTCAGGTCGAGCAGAACGCGGTGTTGGCGCGGCTCGAAAACGACACCATCGAGCGCGACGTTCGCCGCCTCACCGGCGAACGCGATCTGCGCCGGCTGCGATTGGCCAATTTGAATTCACGGCGCTCCGAGATCGAAGCGGCTTCCGAAATACCCGCAGCCGAAAAGTCGCTGCAAGATGCGAGCGAGCGATTGCGACAACGCCGACGCGATCAAGATGCTTTGACGATTCGATCGCCGGCACCCGGCACGGTCGTTCCTCCGCCCAGTCGAATATCGGAATCCGCCGCCGGCGAGCCGGAAGATTGGAGCGGCCATCCGCTGGATCAACGAAACCGCGGTTGCTGGCTGGCGACCGGCGTGCAATTGTGCAGCATCGGCGATCGCAACCGGCTGGACGCCGTGCTGCTGATCGACCAGGGCGACCTGCCTTTTGTATCCGTCGGACAAAGCGTACGACTCATGCTCGATCAATCGCCCCAGCTGGAATTGAGCGGCAAGATTGTCGAACTGGCCGAAATCGATACCGTCGTGGCACCGCCTGAACTGTTGGCCCATCAGGACTTGCCGGTCGAGCAGAGCCAAGGAGGCGTTGCGCGACCGCGGGGCACGTTGTATCAAGCGCGCGTCGAATTGGAGAGCTTGCAGCAACCGCGGCTGAACGGCTCGACAGTCTTGGTCGGCTCGTCGGGCCGAGCGAAGATTTACGCCGCACCGCAATCGTTGGGCAGCCGACTGGTGCGATTTCTGAACCGGACTTTCAAGTTCGAATTGTGACAAGCATAAATTAGCCGCGAATGGATACGAATGAACGCGCATCAGAAAAGTAAGCCACAGAGGTCTCCGAGAACACCGAGTTGAGATCAGCCCCCGGCTTTGCGGGGGGGCCGAAGGATATGCGGCATATCGTGGCCAACAAAAATCCCGACCTACTTTCGAGACGCTCACACCCTAATCCCCATCCTTTTACTTTCTCTGCGTCCTCGGTGTTCTCTGTGGCTAATGTCACTACGGAATCAACAATATCAATCCCGCGACCGATGCCCCTTCGACAAATAGCGCATCGGGAGTTACGCGGCAAGGATGCCGCTGCCAAGGGGCACAACTGCCAGGGCGGTAATGGCCCAGCGTATAGACGCATTCGTTCGGGTGATCGAGGGCCATCTTATACGGCAGAATCGGAATCGTGGCGAAGAAATGTGCCCCGGAAAGCACCGGCTGCAAGCAGTGGCAACTGGTGTGGCCGTAACGTTCCAAGTTGACTTCTTCGAAATACAACGGCTGATGGTAGAACCCCGTCGCAGCCCAATAGTAAGAGTATTGCAGCCAATCGCGGTTGGGCGCGTCGACGGCCATGATCCGGCCCTGATCGGCGAAGAACGGCTCGGCACGGTTGGCCGGCAAGTCCCCTTCGGTTAACGGTGCAATCGAAGTACCGAGTCGTACTAGCGGTTTGATCTGTGTGCCGGGTTGCGATTGGCTTTCATCGGCCGGGTCGTCGATCTGCCGGCGCGATTCGCTGCGCGGCACGTAGCGCTCGTTGCGGGGTAGCAATTTCGGCGGCAGCGCGATACGCATTTCGGCCTTTGCCGAGACGGGCGTTGCCGCCGTCATATGGGGAATGGCATTTCGCGCATGGTCGAGCGGTCGCTGCGGTTGCGTTGCCGCGGGTAGTGATTGCGATACCGGCACCTTCAGCACCGAGGGGATTTGCGAATAATCCGCAGTCGGACCATGATCAGCCGCCCGGAGCAGGCCGCCGGCCGGCCAGGCCATCAATGCCGCCAAGGCGGCCTTGGTCACGCGGCGAACGTTCTTTTGTTTGCGGGCCGCTAGGACCTGACGCAATGCGACGCAAGCTCGAAAGAACACGGCACGAACCCCCGGCGTTCGGTTGAAAAGCATGGGCGGAGACTCCGCAAGGCCACGCATCGGCCGGCAGGCTTTGCGCGAAACAATCCGCACAATCGCGCCTACCGCATTTATAAGATCGGCCGGGCATCATGCGAATGATTGGCAATGCGAGCCTGGTCGTTGCGAGCGGCACAACCCAAACCATTTTGCCGATCGCTAGAATCGCTATAGTTTCGCCGGTTTACCAAAGAACCGCCGTCGCGTCTGCCACGTACTCAGATTGCCATTCGGACGGTGAGAAAAACGGCCCAGCTCGCTCAAAAACGAAGAAACACTTTGGCGGACGACCAAGTACAATGGTCGAATCGGCAAGTTGTGCCGGTTATTCCGGCGCAGCGACTAAAACCAATGCCGAGATCGCCGATAAAGTTTGCCACCCTTTAAGAAAAACGCCATACTTCGATTGGCGATCAAAATACCGCAAACTGTGCGATCCGAAATGACCGGCATTGCGGTGCGGGCACGATCGTTTTCTTTGATACATTGAGACTTATGCAGGGGCGGCGAACAGCCGACCAAATCCAAATAGGACCATTTGTCGGCACCGCGGGTCCGCTGCTGCGCGCCGATCAGTTGGCACCATAATCGACCGGAGTCCGTCG
>JAYTAU010000481.1:0-1294 GCA_043737375.1 Planctomycetia bacterium | reverse complement strand
GCGGCCAGTTTGACCCGCATGCCGATCTTGGGCCGCACGCCGACTTTTTCCGCGAACTTGAGGATCAGTTCTAGCTCGGTGTATTTCTCGACGACGGGAATGATGTTCCGCCCGATCTTTTGGGCGAGCATCGCCATTTCGATGTACTCGGCGTCTTTAAAGCCGTTGCAGATGATCGGCGTATCGTTCGACGCCATGGCGACGACGGCCAGCAGTTCCGGCTTGCTGCCGGCCTCCAAGCCAAACTTGTTCGGCTTGCCGAACCGCAGCACTTCCTCGACCACTTGCCGTTGCTGGTTGACCTTGATCGGATAGACGCAGCAATACGCCCCTTGATAGTTGTATTCGGCAATAGCGTTTTGGAAGGCGCCGTGAATCTCGCCCAGCCGGTGCTTGAGGATGCCGGCAAAGCGGATCAAGATCGGCAGATCGATGCCGCGCAACTGCAGGCGGTCGACGAGCTGCTTGAGATCGATGAATTTCTCCGGGTCTTTGGTCGGATGGACGCGGACGTGTCCGTTCTCGCCGACGGAGAAGTAGCCCTTGCCCCAGCGGTCCACTTCGTACATTTCCGTGGCATCTGCCGCGGACCAGCGCTGCACATCTTGATCGAGCATCGGGGGAACATTCTCCAAAGCAAAACGGAAAGTGCGAAAGCATTTCGCCCTGCGCCAGCAGCACGGGCACAAGGCCGCTTAATTCTACTGTAGCCGTCCCGCACGGTCGACCAGCGAAGCGGGCGAATTTGGGACGGCCGATACGGTTTGTGAAGATTCGGTTTGAAGGGGGGCGGAAAGCCGTAATGACACGACGGCATCAGCTGGGGCATGGCATGCCCTCGCCATTGGCCGATTGGATCGAAGTGCTGTGCGTCGGCGCCGGGCCTCGAACCTTGCTAAAATACGATCATGCAAATCAGCAACGGCATACTGCTGTTATTACTCGCCATCGCCTTGGCTGCCGCGGGTTGCGACAAGGTTCTGCAAACGCCGCTCTCGCGCAACTCGCATCAGCGTTGGGGTTGGAAGGCCGAAAGGTACTTCGACGATCCGCAGGTGATTGCGCTCTGCGATGCCATTGAAGCGGACGATATTGCCGAAATCGACCGCCTGGTCGCTGCCGGCTCCGATGTCAACGCGCAAGGCGAAGGCAAGATGACCCCGCTGTTATGGGCGTTTCCAGATCGTAAATTGAAGCGATTCAAACGACTTCTGGAACTCGGCGCCGATCCGAATGTAATTGTCGAAGACGATTTCAATGCTCCCCGAGAAATATCGCCCGGCGACTCAGTGAC
>JAYTAU010000480.1:0-3549 GCA_043737375.1 Planctomycetia bacterium | reverse complement strand
ACCTGTGCCGGGCGAGTAGATGGTAAACACCTTGTGCCCGTCGGCTTTGTAAGTGCTGGTATGTTTTTGTTTGATGGGCTTGCCGGCGGGGTCGGTGGATTCGTACATCATGGTCAGTGTCATGGTTTTTTCGTCAAAGTCCCCATCCATGGTCCCCAACGCCGTGTTGACGTTGTCGACCCACACGCCGACGAACTTCTTCTTCGGGATATCGTAGCCGAACATCCCCTGCCCTTTGAACTTCTTGCCGCCCAAAAAGTCGCTCTCCAGCGTCGACTCGATCCACAGTCCGTCGAGAATCGCTTGGTTGACCTCGGTGCCTTTGAACGACATTTCCGGCACCCCGGGAATGAAGACTTTCATCACGGTATCCCAGGTCCCTGCTTCGCCGGCGGCCATTGCCTTGTGTTGTTCGGTCGGCTGCGGATACATGCCGGCAAAATCGGGCAGGCCGGCAGGTGCCGATTTCGTCGGATCGGCTTTCTTGACGTCAGCTTTTTTGGCCGGGGCTTTGTCAGTCGGTTGCGCGGCCAACGGGCTTTGCATGACCATCAGCAAGGCAACAACGAGGGAAGCGACAAGCGAGGTGCGCATCGGTGACTCCTTGAGAAAATCGATATTTGGCGCGGTGAGTGCTTGCCCGAATATAGCGAATGCGAAACCGTGTTGCACGCGTCGAACAGAAATCTCACGCGGCAACCACGAACACCATCGAACAAGCAAATATGTTTAACCACGAAATACACGGAATACACGAGAGGCAGGAATGTAGGAATGGAAGGCAGTGAATGTCTAACAAGTCGGTATCGCCGGAAGCTCGATTTCATAACGGGTTCACTTCCATTTTTCGTGTATTCCGTGTGTTTCGTGGTTTAATGCTTCCTTGGGGGGTCAGTAGTTGAACCGCACTCCGCGATGATACAACTCATTCACCAGCGCCGGGGTCGTGGTGTATTGGACCGCATCAAAACCGGCGGCCGACGCGCCGTCGACATTCGCTTGAATATCGTCGCAGTAAAAAATCTCGCTCGGAGCGACTTGGGCTAACTCCGCGGCAGCGGCATAAATCTTCGCATCCGGTTTAATCGCGCTAAGCTCGAAGCTCAGTGCGAGTACATCGAACGCCTGCGGGAACAGCGCGCGATAGTGCGCCTGCACATAGTGCCAATGACTCGCGCAAATGTTCGACAAAATTCCCAGCCGATAGCCGGCGTCTTCGAGTTTGCTCACAACGGGCAGCATCGAATAGTTCATCACGAAGATATTACTCGCGGCAAATTCCAGAGCATCGAAATCGCCGCACGTGCCGGTGGCCGTGCAAAACTCCTCATGGAATTGATCACGAGACAATTCGCCGCGCTCGAAACGAGACAGCAGATCATGCTCGAACAGAATTTTCCAAACCTGTTGGGGCGAAATGCCCGCCACCTCGGCAATTTGCCGCGCGGCTAACTGGTGATCGAAATACAACAACACATTGCCGAGATCGAAATAGATGAACTTGGGAGTTGGCATAATCGGTTATGTAAGTCGTCGACCAATGCTTCAAGACATCTCACGCAAAGGCGCAAAGGTTAGATAATAGGAACTGCATGTCCATAATCTATCATGCAATCAGAACAGGAGGAAACCGAGACAACAGAGTGCGCGGTGCGTTCATTAATCCGTTAAACGTTCGGCAATGAAAAACAAACGAGAGTCAAAGCATCACGAATGCGAAATCTCCGTTGCCTCTGTTATCTTCGGTTGTTTTTCATGCTGCTCGTTGAGATGATGTGTCTCGGCTTCGACGGTTGATTCAGCCGAGCCGATACGCTTTGGTCGCACGACATCCTTGACCAGCCCGATTTTTTCGAGCAAACAGATCGTCAAAAACGTAATGTCCAGTTCCCACCATTTGTGTCCGTGCGATGCGGCGCGGGGTTGCGCATGGTGATTATTGTGCCAGCCCTCGCCGTTGGTGGCCAAGGCAAAAATCCAGTTGTTACGACTGTCCTCGCGCGTCTCGTAATTGCGATAGCCCCACATGTGCGTGATCGAATTCACGGCCCACGTCACGTGCCAAGTGTAAATCGTGCGAAACACCACGCCCCACAGCAACAAGCTCAATCCGAATTGCACGCCCCCCATGTATTCGCCGGTCGAAATCCAACCGATCGTCATCCCGACCAAATAAAACAATACCGCATGCGCCGCATAGACCCAGGCCCAAAGTAAGTTCCGTTCGAGCCGGAAGTAGAACGGGTCTTGCAAAACGTCGCGGGCATAACGCTCGTACGTGGCCAGTCGGCTGAGTTGCTTATTCTCGATGAACAACCAACCGACGTGCGACCAAAACCAGCTCACGCGCGGTGAGTGCGGATCGGGCTGCTCGTCGGAATGTTGATGATGCAAACGATGAATGGCGACCCAACGAGCGGGAGTATCTTGCAAACAGCAAACTCCCAACAGAGCGAGTGTGCGCTCGAACCATTTGGGGCAACTGAACCCCCGATGCGTCAGCAATCGATGATAACCGGCTCCGATTCCCAGCGAGCAAAAGATGTAGTTGCCCAGCGGGATCATCAGCAAGCCGGTCCAACTAAACAGCCAAGGCACAAACGCCAGCGGCAACATCAAATGAAAGCCGACGACCGCGATGATGTAGCCCCACACAAGACGACCGCCCACGGTCGTGGCGGGACGAGGAATGCGGGTGGTCGCGGTGTGGGATTCGATCGCCGCTTTGGCCTCGATCGACTTTAGGTCTTCCAAGGTTGCCGCTTTCGCAGCGCTGAGCTCGCGATCGAGGTTGCGGCCGACAATGGATTCAGTGCCGGGCGAACCAACGCCATCGGCTTCCGCCAGCGTCATCACTGACGAACTTGCCAGGGACGAAAACTCGTTCGAATCTGCCAGTGCGGTCGTTGCGTCGGTGTGTGGGTCGACAATCATGAATTGCCCTAGAAATGGGTGCGATCGCCGGCCCTGGCATATCGACGAATACGTGAATTCAAATCATCGGTCGTCGACTTCCGGCCCGAATACTATCCGTTCGACATAATCGGGCCGGTTTCAATACTCGACGATGGATATATCTTTATACCATGCCTCGGAGGGCGGCCCGCCATGAATTTGCACCGCGATTCTCCCTTTTTGAGGAATCGTGTTGTCCAGCTCGGTGTAATCGACGGTCTGCAGGCCGTTGACCCAAAGTTGTATGCGTGGACCCTGACAACGGATCGTATATTCATTCCAAGCGTCACGTTTTAGCACCTTTTCGACGTCCGCTTCTTTGGGAGTCGCCAACACTTTGTTCCGTCGCGACTCGTCGTACAGCGCGCCCCAGTAGCCGTTGCCCATATCGGCCTGATAACCGATCATTTCATGGTGTTTCGGGATGCGTTGACTGCGAATCTGCACACCGGCGTTCGCTTTGTCTCCGCCGAGCAGTTTGAATTTCAGCCGCAGTTCGAAATCGCCATATTCTTTTTCGGTGGCCAGAAACTCGTTACGCGGAATTTTGTCTTTGAGGGTTCCGCCGACAATCGCGCCCTCTTCGATCCGAAA
>JAYTAU010000479.1:0-3551 GCA_043737375.1 Planctomycetia bacterium | reverse complement strand
AAAAGAATTGGCGGTCGAACGTGCAAAGCTCAACCAAGAGCGCGGCACGCTCGAATCGCGCGCCGATAAAATCAACACCGAGGTTTCCAAAGAGGTCGCCGCGTTGGATGCTCAGTTAGCGCCGCTCATCTCGCGGCAAACGCGGCTTGAATCGCGCGGTGCGGCGATCATTCGCGAAGTTTCCAGTCTGGCGGCCGAGATCAACCGATTGCTCGAATTGGCCGATCTATCGGAAGACCCCGTCGACGCGGCACGCTTTCGCGCCGAGGCGCGTCGTTTGGATTCGGCCGTCGGTCGTTACGACATCGATCTCCGTACCATCCGCAATGAGGTGGGGGGTATCGTCGGCCAGCGTGTGGGTTTGGAAAGTCGGAGACAATCCGCGATCGGGCGACAACAGGCCGAGACCGATCGCATCGACCGTCGGCTGAATGAGCTGCAGGCCGGCGAAAGACGCATCGGCATCGACGAAAAGAAGGCGAATCAACCGGTCGCCGGCAACACGGCCGGCGTAGCGTCGCTGGCCGCCAAAGCGGCGGCGTTCACCACGTATGAAGAGTTTCCGTTCGAAGAAGAACGCGCGCGATTGTTGCAGTCGTTACGTAAATAATAGGCTCAAAGTCAATTGAACAGGAGATAACAGAGGAAACGGAGATTGTGGCAGATAACATCCTGCAACCGAAAATCGTCAATACGTTTTTTCGAAACGATTGATTGTTGTTGCAAACTCTATTTTCTCGGTTCCCTCCTGTTCAATCGTTGTTGTTCGTGGCTGTAGTTTCTCAAGGAGAAGTAAATGTCGATTGTTCAAGGTCGTACGGCTGCGGATCTCATGCGTCGTACGTTAGTGTTTGCGCGTCCCGATCAAAAACTTAGCGAAGCCGAACAGCTACTCGTCGATAAACACATTACGGGCATGCCGGTGATAGACGGCGCGAAACTGGTCGGTATCGTGAGCGGTAGCGATTTGGCTCGCGCGCATGTGCTGGCTGCCGCACTCGACGGACAAATTCGCGACGAGCTGCACTGGGACGAAACGCAAGCCGACGGCTTTCGACATTCGGATCCCGAAAAATTTCGCGGTTTCTCGGAACGTTACGACGCCTTGCGTGTCAAAGACGTGATGCGCACTCAGGTGGTCACTTGCTCTTCGACTGCGCCGCTCAAGGAAGTCGCAGCGCTGATGGTTCAGCAACACATTCATCGCGTGATCGTGGTCGATCGCGACCGCCCGGTGGGAATCATCAGCAGCCTGGACTTGGCCCGGCTGGTGGCAGAGAGCGAGGGGTAAAGTAGAACGGAATTTATTCCGGTTACGCAGGTCGATATCCGCGAGACCGACTTATACACGTTTTTTCTTTGAAAACATGCAAGCGCGCGCACTTAAGATAGATTTCGTGGAGAGATAAAAGTCTGTCGCGCGCGCGGGGAATAAATGATTGCTAAATCGCTTGCATTGAGCCTGATCGCATTGTGTCTCCACTGCTACCTGCCGCCGGCACAAGCTGCTGACGTAGACCCTCATAAGTCGTTGACCGTCAACAGCGATTTTCCCGGCGGGTCGGGCGAGGGAATCGAGATCGACGATGCCGCGCACCGCATTCGACTCGTACCGTCGACTCGCAAGGATCGAGGTTGGGTCAATTGGTGGTACGTGCGGGTGTCCGGCATTCGCCCCAACCAAACGCTGACGATCGAAGTCGGCGATACGAGTTGGGCCACGCCCGATCGCGCAAGCCTGAGCGTCGACAACAAAACCTGGCAGCAGACTTCGCCGGGCAAGCGCGTGGGAAAGTCGATCATCTATTCGATCAAAGTCGATGCCGGCGAGGCCTGGCTGGCATGGGGTCCGCCGTTCGTTCCGAGCGACGCCGAAGCGCTTTGCAAAGCTGCCGCCAGGGAGTCGAAGCACGCTCGCGCGTTCGAATTATGCCGCACTCGCGAGGATTGCGCCGTGCCCGCGCTGCATATTCGTCAGCCGGGCGCGGCCGACGCTGAGCGTGTCGGCATTTGGATCAACGCGCGGCAACATGCTTGGGAGAGCGGATCGAGTTGGGTTTGTCGCGGACTGGTCGAGTGGTTGGTCTCGAACGACGCGCGGGCCGAAGCGTTGCGTAAACGGGCCGATATTACCATCGTTCCGATCATGGACATCGACAACACGGCGATCGGCGCCGGCGGGAAAGAGCAAAAGCCGCAAGACCACAATCGCGATTGGTCCGATCAACCGTATCATCGCTCGGTCGCCGCCGCGCAGCAAAGCATCCGACAAATGAATGCTCAAGGGCGGTTCCAGATGTATGTCGATCTGCACAACCCTGGCCCCGGCGATCGTGAGCCGTACTTCTATGTTTCGCCCAAGACGATGTTATCCGAGGTCGGTTGGAAGAATTTGAATCGATTTCTCGATGCCGCGCGCAGTGAAATACGCGGACCGCTGAAGTACCGAGGCGCCACGCGCGAGTCGGGCTTAGCGTACGATAAGAATTGGCAAAAAATCAGTAAGAACTGGGTGACTAAACATACTGCGGAACACGTTGTCAGCGTGACTTTGGAAACGCCTTGGAACACGCCGCACAGTACGACTGAGGGTTACCAACAGGTGGGCAAAGAATTGGGCCTGGCGATCGAACGATATTTTCGCGCGAAGACACCGGAGTAAATCGACGTTGTTCGATTCGCCTTCATTCGTATCCATTTGCGGTTAATAATTTGTGATCAGGCAACAGCTCCGCGATTTTCTGAGCGCGGTAATCAAAAATCCGGTTCAGCATTTGCCCTACGAACAGCAGATTCGCCAACCGGCCGAAATATCCCAGCGGCAGTTCATACTCGACAAGGTCGAGCATTTGCGTGCCTTCGGTCGTGCTCACGAAGGTGTGCGTATGATGCCAGCGGCGATACGGCCCTTGCAATTGCACATCAGTGAATCGATGCGGCGGATCGTAGCTTTCGATCAATGTTCGCCAAGAAAAGCCGATGCCGAACAGCCGCAATCGGTAGTCGATCAACGTACCGGGCCGCATATCGATCGGCCGCGCCGTAACGATTTGAAAGTTCAGAAACGCCGGCGTGATCGCTTCCAGGTTGCCGGCGTCGGCAAAGAACGCAAATACTTCGGCGAGCGGTCGCACAATGAGCTGGGTGCGATGAAGTGAGTGGCTCATACTAGACCGGCACTTTTGCTGCCGCGCTGCACTTCTCGGGATGCAGCGCGGCATGAATCGCATCTTGCAAATGCGGATACTGAAACTCAAAGCCCGTACGCGCGGCGATCGTCGGTTCGACGCGTTGCGAAGCAAACAGCACTTTGGCAAATTCGCCGAACAACAACCGCAGCCCAAAGTAAGGTGCGGGCATGAACGCGGGCCGATGCAGCTCAGCGGCCAGAACTTTGGTGAATTCGGCATTGCGAACAACGTTTGGCGCGACGGCATTCAACGGCCCTTCGATCGAATCGGACTGGGCCGCATGAACGAACAGGGCCGCCAGATCGTCGACATGAATCCAGGGCATCCATTGCCGGCCATTGCCCAGCGGTCCGCCCAAAC
>JAYTAU010000478.1:0-8736 GCA_043737375.1 Planctomycetia bacterium | reverse complement strand
GGGAAGTTATTTTTCGTTCGCCCCTAAGTGGTTAAGCCCGCGCTTCCAGCCGTTCGCTTTCAACTTCAGCTTCGTGCATCACCTCGCGGACTTCGCGGCGGTTCATCGCATACACCACAGAACTGATCAACGCCGTGGCGATCATCACCAATCGGTATCCGAACGCCGCTAGTAGTCCCTGGCCGATCGGCGTGCCCGGCGCAAACTTGCGATACAGGTATTCGAGTACCAATTCGAACGCTCCGAGCCCTTGCCCTGGTAGCGGCAATAATGCCGTCAGCATCGCCAACGGCACGATGATCAGATGTTCGACCAACGACGGCGGGGTGGAGACCAGCGCGCCGGCCGTAGTATGAATCGTCAGCGCCAGCAGTGTTTGCACGGCAATTCCAATGAGTATCGAAACTAGGACAATCTTCCAACTCCGCCGATAGATTTCTATTGCGCCGAATAGTTGTCGGATAAGCGTGCCGAGACGCGGGATTTTTCCCAGCCAGTCGCCCAGTCGTCGCCCGCCGCCGCATAGTATCCATGCAAACCCCGCAGTGGCAATCGCGGTGCAGGCAAAGGTGATTCGGCAAATGACTTCCAAACCCAGGCTTTCGGCATCGTTCCAAGTACCGGTCGTCACGATCGCGATCGTGGCTAGCAAAAATAACGAATATAAACCCAATACGCGATCGACAATCACCGTCGCCGCGGCCTGCTTGCGTCGTTGCGGTTGCTCGCGGGCGACAAAAAATGCGCGAATCAGATCGCCGCCGATGGCCCCGAGTGATACGAATGTCAGCAGATATCCCAAGAACCCTAATCGCATGGCATCCTTCAGCGAGAACGGGATACCGATCGACCGCACCAGTAGGTACCAGCGGAAAATAGTCAGCAGATGGGCGGACAAAAATAGAATGAGCGCCAGGCCCAACAATCCCCAATCTCTTGGGCCGTGAAGCACCTGTTCGAACGTGTCGCTGCGACTGACGTCATAAACCAGATAGGCGACAATTCCCAGCGGAACGGCCCAACGCACGATGTTGACGAGGATGTTTTTCAAGGATGATTTCGCAACAAGCCGACTCGGTTCCATTTCCGCTTTTCCCAGCAATCTTGCACGCCTTGACAGTCAGTCGTTGCAGTGATAGTTTTTCACTTCTACAATATACCTTGGGCTAAATGCTTGGCCTGGATTGCTATGGGACCAGTGCAAGTCCATGCTATAGTATGCGATACGATGAATTTGCGGCAGGCAGAAATTGCCATAAACCGGAACGCGGATTAAGTTCATCCGACGATTGATGCGAGCGATCGGGTTTATTCCGTTCGCGATCATTAAATCTACGTTTTGATGGCAATTTGAGATACGGTACGGGGGATTAGCTCAGTTGGGAGAGCGCTTGCATGGCATGCAAGAGGTGAGGGGTTCGAGCCCCCTATCCTCCACTTTACAACCCGAGTTGGATATTGTTCCAATTCGGTTTTTTATGAGCGAATGTCCGTCGGACTATTTGTTTCAAGAGGTAATAGTCGCATGATCTTGCGACTTTCTGCAAAACTTGGCACCAAACTTAAAGTCAAGCCGTCCAGCGTTCTGCTGCTCGATGCCAATCCATTTGCGGATTGGTCGGCACATTTATTTTACGTGGGCCGAACACAATTCGTGATCGTCACCAATACGGCTTCACTCTATTCCATAGTGCTATTTGGTCGCGGCATTGCTGACGATGGCCGGTTCGTGGAACGCGCCATGTCTTCCCTGAGAGAATTTATGGAAGCTGATGGGCTGTCGTTTTTCTTCGAACAATTTATCGAACCGGCCGGCAATTTCGTTCTATACGCCAAGGCTCTGAATCGGTCGGTCACCGGCTCGATGAACGACTTGATTTTCAGCGCAAAAGTGTGGCTGACCGAAGGAGAACTCTCGCCTCACGACACGGGCTTCGAGCTCAACAAAACTCCGATGGCGTTGCTTGACTACCAAAACCCTCGCCTAGTCTTCGAATCGCTGAATCCGGGACGAGAATGACCCATAGCTGAGATTGACTCAAAACTTTCGACTACTCGTCGAGCCGGGTGAGCGTCGCGAAAGTAGGTCGCAAATCGACTGACGGAGTTGAGACAAGCGAGACAACTTGCCAATGCGCAAGTTCCGCGTTCCGCCACAGGGCATTCATGCCCCTTCGTTTTTTTCCTCGCCATTTATGGCAGGGTCGACTGAACGAAACGAAATTCATCAGCTTCCTACTTCGCGGTGGTACGCCGCGCCGCGAGCCGCTTTTTCACCGCGGGACTGGTCAATTCACGAAGCGCGTCTTTTCCTACCCATCGCGCGGCGGCATTTGCCGAACTCGCCAATCGCTGGGAAACCTCCACGGCTAGGCCGTTGAGCGCTAGGCTTCGTTTGCCGATCGATCGCAGTGCCCAGTTCACCGATTTTTTGACGAAGTTTCGCTCGTCGGTTGCTGCCGGTTCGATCAGCAATAGTCCGTGGGAAAAACGCTGGTCCTCCGCATGCTTGTCATGCACAGTGAGACTGGCCAAGAGCGCAAAGGCCGCACGTTTGACAAACTCTTCGGGACGACGGGACCACGCTTCGACCTTGTCCCAGGCGTGCGGCGTGCGATCGAATAATGTAAAGCAGACCGTATCGCAAATCGCCCAGTTGTCGAAGTCCCGGCTCCAGCGCTCCATTTGTGTTAGTGAAACTCTGGCCGGCTCATCGACAAAAGCCGCCAGCATGCGCGCTTCGTACCAGCCGGCATTCCAAAGCGCAGATGCCAGGGTGTGGCTTGGTCCCAAGCGTTTGGCCAGCCGCCGAATGTCACCGACCGCGACTCCCCATGCATTGTCCGACGGAATGGCGTAGCGTGCCATGCCGTCGCGTACGCGAACACTGCTCAAACTTTTTAGCGATGCGAGGACGGAGTCGATGTTGTCCGGGTCGGCGTTTTCTGATTTGGATTTTTTTGAGTGAGCTTCGTGATTGGGTTTGCCATTCGCAGCGACCGGCGCGCGTTTTGATTTTCGCGCGGCGGCGGAGTTTTTCGCGCGGGGTATTAGGGCCTTGGCTTCGCTTAGTTCCGCATTCTCGGCCATTCGCGTCCTGACGAGTTTTCGGACTAGTGTCGCCGGTAAAGGTTCGTCAGCCGCGAAGCGAATCGTGCCTTTGCTAGTGTCGTAATTCACAAGTTCCTTCCGGTGCGTCTCGACCGTCGACGCACTCATGAGATAGAACGCACAATGGTTGGCCGTCGCACCGAATGCCACGAGCGGTTTTCCATTCAGTCGAAATGCGGCCAGCCGATAGCTGATGCATTCTTCGGCCTCTGGTACGACCGTGTGGATGGTTTTGCGAAGTTTCTCCAAAGCACCGCGCGTGTTGGCATTGAATGGGGCCAGATATTCGTCGATATTCTTGGGGTGAGCTGTCTTTGGCTTGGCGATTTTTGGCTTAGCGATCGCCGCTTTGGCGACCCGAGGTTTTGCAGCCATCGATCGAGTAGTTGGCGATTCTGCAGTTGGCGATTTGAGCGTTGCTTTTCCTGCCATGACAGATACTCATGAATTTGATTGAAAGCGGAAGTCATCCGAATTTTGCTGGTCGATCTCCACGAGCGTATGCGGTTGCTACTGCTCGGTCAATCGCCCAGCGAATGGTTCCCAAATCGACGAATAATTTCTTCTTAAATTGGCGGTCTCAAACTATCGCAATCGCCGTTCGAAATCGTACAATCTCAACGCATGCTGCCGCGGATAAGTTTGATCGACTCACTACGCTGCGCACATTCGAAAACCTCATCAAGGATGACGTGATGGCGACCAGTAGGACTAAAGTTCTCCCCAGTGATCAATTGTCTCTGAAGGACCGGCTCTCGCGGTTGACATTTCTCGACGCCTGTAAACTGTTGGGCACGCAAGGCAAGCAGTTGATCCAACGCAACGCAAACGGTTGGGCGATCAGTGTGGACGACGATATCTACCTGGGCGACGACTTGCTGAGGGTTCGATTTCCCTCGCAGCAGGGCAACAAGACGGTAATCGTGACCATAACGCTCATGGCCCAATCGCGCCAGCGGCTTCACGTCAACTGCGACCACTGCCCGACGATTTGCGATCATATGGGTGCAGTCTTCTCGTTGATTCTTGAGGAAAAGACGGCGCTGGGTCTCGCTGCACCGCCGCCTCCGCCGCGAACACCGATCGAGAGCCTGGCCGAAGTCGATCTGACGAAGCGTGCGCTCGCCGAAAGGATCCAGCGTGCACGCGATGAAAAGATGACGGTCAAATCGGCCGACGCCAGTCAACCCTGGACCGATTACAACGTCACCAATCGTCAAAGCGGCAAAACCTATCGTGTGGCATTGCGCGGGCTTGAGCCGGGCGATTCGTTCTGTACATGCCCGGACTATCGCACCAATACGCTGGGCACTTGCAAGCATGTGATGAAGGCGGCCGCAGTCGTCAAGAAAAAGTTTACCGTCAGTCGCCTCCGTCGTCGTTATCGACCCGCTCAACTGGCACTGCATCTGCATTATGCCGGTGAGGTGACATTGCGGTTGCTGGTGCCCGATCGACTCGACAGCGCGGCGGCTGCGCTGGTTGCCCCGCTACGCGATCGGGCGATCGAAAATCTGCCTGCCCTACTCAAGCTCTTGGCAAAGCTGCAACAACTCGGGTACGACGTTGTGATCTATCCTGACGCCGAGGAGTTCGTTCAGCAACGCATGGCTCAATCGCGATTATCCGCCGCCACGGCTGAAATCCGTCGCGATCCGGATCATCATCCGTTGCGGACCAGTCTCCTCAAGAGCCCTTTGTTGCCCTACCAAATGGATGGCATCGCATTCGCTGCCGGCGCGGGTCGGGCAATCCTGGCCGATGAAATGGGACTGGGAAAAACGATCCAAGGCGTGGGTACCGCCGAGTTTCTGGCCCGCAATGCCGGGATTAGCAAGGTGTTGGTCATCTGCCCGGCGTCACTGAAATCGCAATGGCGAAACGAAATCCACAAGTTTTGCGATCGCGACGTGCAACTGATCGTCGGTGCGATTGCCGAACGGAGCAATCAATATGGCAATGAATGTTTTTTCACGATCTGCAACTACGAACAGGTGCTTCGCGACTTGCTCTCGATCGAGCGGACAGCCTGGGATCTGATTATTCTCGACGAAGGGCAACGGATCAAAAATTGGGAAGCCAAAACCAGCCGAGTCGTGAAAAGCTTGCGGTCGAAATTCGCACTGGTGCTGACCGGCACACCGCTGGAAAACCGGCTGGACGATCTGTACTCGGTCGTGCAGTTTGTCGACGATCGCCGCTTGGGCCCCGGTTTTCGCTTCTTCAATCGACATCGCGTGACCGACGAAAAAGGCAAAGTGTTGGGCTATAAAAATCTTGCCGATTTGCGCGAGGCGTTGAAGCCGGTCTTATTGCGACGCACGCGCGACAGTGTGCGCCTGGAGCTGCCGCCGCGGTCGATAGAGATCGTGCGCATCGCTCCGACGCAAGAGCAATTGGTTTCGCACAACAGCCATATGCAGATTGTCGCGTCGATCACCCGAAAAAAGTTCATCAGCGAAATGGACCTGCTGCGGCTGCAAAAAGAATTGCTGATGTGCCGCATGTTGGCCGATAGCACGTTTCTGGCAGACAAACAGCGGCCAAGCTACTCCAGCAAATTATCCCGGTTGGATGAATTGCTCGAACAATTATTCGGTGAGCCGGGTCGTAAAGTGGTGCTGTTCTCCGAATGGACCACGATGCTCGATCTCATCGAGCCGCTGCTGCATAAACATGGCGTCAAGTTCGTGCGTCTCGATGGCAGCGTGCCGCAGAAACAACGCGAAGAACTGGTGCATCGCTTTCAAACCGATCCGGATTGCGGCATGTTTCTCGCAACCAATGCCGGATCGGTTGGGCTGAATCTACAAGCGGCCAACACAGTCATCAATGTCGACCTGCCTTGGAACCCGGCGGTGCTTGAACAGCGGATCGCTCGGGCGCACCGCATGGGTCAAACACAGTCGGTGCAGGTCTATATCCTCGTCACCGAGCAAACCATCGAAGAGAATCTGCTGGCGACGATCGCTGCCAAAAAAGACCTGGCCCTGGCTGCGCTCGATGTCGAATCGGACGTGGACGAAGTGCGATTGGAAAGTGGGTTGCAAGAGTTGAAAAACCGCTTGGAAGTGTTACTTGGCTCGCGGCCCGAGGCACCCGAGGATCATGCGCCGCGGAGCAACGGAGATCCCGACATCGCCGATGATCGCGATGCGTATCGAGAGCGCGTCGGCGCTGCGGGCGGAGAATTACTTGGTGCCGCAATTAAGCTGTTGGGCGAGCTGGTTTCGGATTCGTTGGCAGCACCGCCGCCCGATCAACTCGTGGCAAGTTTGCGCACTAGCTTGGAAGCCTGCGCCGATGGGGACGAGCAACCGCGACTGACGATCACGCTGCCCAGCAAGGCCAGCCTAGACGAGTTGGCGCGATCGCTCGCTCGGCTGCTAGTTGTTTCGGGGGCATCGAATCAAATAATGACTGCCGATACCACGCAGAATTCGCAATTCGCCGCGACCGGTTCCAATCATCCGGAACCGATTACGTCCGGCGCAAGGGATCAATAGTCGGTTGTTGATACATCGCGTCGCTAAGCGGTAGCAGTAGCCAACAACTCGTCCAGGCGGTCGTACCCGGCGGCCATGCCTTGTTCCATGCCCGATTGTAGCGCGCCGTCGCGGGCCGCTTTCGATGCATAGAGCACTGTGTTGGCGACCGTTGTTTTGCCGTTGTGTTCAGTCAGCACAAGCGTCCCCAGCGTTTCGCCGCCAGTCCAATCTTGATCGAATAGCTGGGTGCAAACGATCCGCTCGGGCCGCACGATTTCGCGATGCACGCCCCCCATCCCCAATTCCTCACCGGCCGGCCCGCGCCACTCGTAGCGATACTTGCCGCCCATCGTTAGATCGATCTCGCAGACCGTCATCGTCCAACCCGGCGGACCGAGCAGCCAGCGGCGAACTAGCTCGGGCTTGGTGTAAGCGTCGAATACCAAGTTGCGAGGTGCGTCGAAGACTCGGGTCATCTCGATCTCACGGTCGCTGGGAGTCGAGATTTTCAGCGTGTTCTTCATCGTAAGTCTCCAAAAGAGTTCGTGGTTTGCTGCGTAAGATTTTTAATGTTTGCGTCACTTCTTCATTGTTTTTGAGTTCACCGTTTTTAGTTCAACCAGCAGTTCGTCGAGTCGCTGAAAGTTCCCTTCCCAAATCTTGCGGTACTCTTCCAGCCATTTGCTGGCTTCCGCCATCGGCTTGGCTTCGATTCGACGTGGACGTCGCTGCGCGTCGCGTCCGCGCGAAATCAGCCCTGCCCGCTCCAATACGCGCAAGTGCTTGGAGATCGCGGGTTGACTCATTTCGAACGGCTTGGCCAAGTCGTTTACCGAGGCATCGCCGCGAGCGAGTCGCGCCAGGATCGCCCGTCGCGTGGGATCGGCCAGTGCGGCAAACGTGGCATCGAGTTGCTGGGAACGTTTCATTGCATAACCATTTGGTTGTAGAACTAAATGGTTATATTACGAACTAGGCTCGCTCGTCAAGCGATCAGAAAAAAAAATCTGACGCTGGCCACGACAAGATGCTAGGAAAGCCGCTTTCGCTTTTTTCTAGCCGAGGGAAATTCACATAGCGGCACGCTGCGTGTCGGCTCGGCCAACACCTCGGCCAACGTCGAACCGCCGAAAGCTTTTTCGACCTCGGCTAGCGCGTTATCCATCCGCCGATGCAACGGGCAAAGCCGCACGCCATGCGCGGCCAGGCCCAACGGGCACGTGCGGATACGCTGAATCGGCTCGACCGCGTTGACCACTTCCAAAATGGTCAACTCGTTGGGCGTTTTGATCAGTGTCATCCCTCCCCCCAGGCCGCGCTGCGAACGCACCACACCCGCCGCAGTCAGGCTTTGCAGTACCTTGGAGAGATAAGCTCGGGGAACTTTAGTCACCGCCGCGATCTGATCGGTGGTGCGAGGCGTGGGCGATTCGCTAGCCAAATGCACCACCGCACGCAGGGCATACTCGACGGTTTGTGAAAACACACAATGGCTCCAGAAGTCCTGTTAAAAATGAAATCCAAATCCGGCGGGTCAGCGAGGCCTGACCATCAGAAGTCACAGATTCCTCGTTCAAGGGTCGAATTAGAACGGGACCGGTCTTCACTAATGGTGTTAATTGGATATTGACATCCAGTTATCATTTGATAGGATCGAATGTAATTGGATAGTATTATCCAGTTTAGCGGACGCCTCGGTTTTCTGCTAGTATCCGCACATTGACTTTTGGAAAGGAGCCCCGCCATGCAGCACGCCGCCATACAACACATTGACGAACCGCGTTTAGAAATCGATACCCAATACCGTGTCGAATATGTCAGCCAGTTTCTCGGCTTCGGGCCGGACGATATCGCCGCCATTCATGCCGCGGCTTCGCATCTGGCCCCGCTCGTTCCTGGGTTGGTCGATGCCATTTACGACAAGCTATTTTCGTTCGATGCGACCAAACGCCACTTCGTGCCGCGGCAAAGCGGCTATCAGGGCGAACTGCCCGCGAGTGCCGACGCGCTAACGCTGGACCACGAGATGATTCTGTTTCGCAAACAGCATTTGGGCCGGTACCTGACGGCACTGGTTACAAGGCAGTACGACGCCAAGATGATCAGCTACCTGGACATGGTCGGCAAGATGCACACG
>JAYTAU010000477.1:0-3555 GCA_043737375.1 Planctomycetia bacterium | reverse complement strand
CCACGCGTGCGTGTCGGTGCGGTGCGGCCATCGGTCCAAACGGAATGGGATCGATTTCGTCAGCAGCGGCTCGCAGTGCGTCACTTGGTCGAGCTAGTCGATATCACGGCCGCCGGCCCGATCTATCGTTCGCCGCTGGGCGAAGTCACGCTTACCGCGGATCGCAAACATTTGGAGTTGCAACTGTTGCCAGATGTGCGTTGGCATTACCTGCGATCGGTTCAAACGGCAGATGTGATTCGCCTAGCGTTTCCAAAGCACTACTCGGATGCCGCAGACACTCAAATAGATGGCATGTCACCGCGACTACTGGCTTGCGTGTCGAAAACCAGCGATCGAATTCGATTCGAGTTTGACCGTTCGCTGATGAATGCCGGTGCATTGGCGAATCGACCGTTGGAGTTGGCGGGTCACGTCAATTCATCGAGCGACGAGAAACTTGCAATCGCCCAGTATGAATTGTCGCAATCGAAAGATCGTGAAACGCGATTTCTACATCGCGAGAAGATGAGCGTCACCGTCGAACAACCGACGCACAAAAAATCGGATAATCGTCCGCAAGAAATTGTCGAGATTGGGTTTTCCGATCCCGCTGCGGCCGTCCGGGCCTTAAAAAACGGCGATATTGCCGCGCTCGATCGCGTGCATCCGGCGTACGTGGCAGCTCTCGCAGCAGACAAAGAACTTCGGGTTGTCGCGTGTCCAACGCCCACATTCCATTGCTTGATCACCAATCCGCGACGAAAATGGATGTCGCTTCGAGCAGGCCGTTCGGCAATAGCCCATGCAATCGATCGTACCTATTTACTTGAACGCGAAGTGCTTCTTGGTCGAAAAGGACTGGGCAGTTTCGTCGCGCCAATGTCGTTTCTTTCCGCCCAAGAGCCGGCCCCACAGCGCGCGGGCAACGACCTTGAAAAACTTGCGCGCGACAACGGACCAACCACCGGTGCCGGGCAGCGCGTGTTCGATCGTTCACTGGCCAAAGCGCTGATTGCAGCCGCAAAGATCGAGGTCCGTTCGAATTCCTCCGTTGACGAAAAGACGATCTCTCCGGAATTGATTCTCGCTTACCAGCCAACCACCATTGCGAACGCAGTCTGTGCGGCGATCAAAGACCAACTTCAAGCAGCGGGCTGGACGGTGCGCCTCCATGAGCTTACCGCCGGCGGGCCGAATGACACTCTGTCCAATCGCGTCAGGCAGGTTGCAGCAAGCGAGTTTGACCTGTTGTATGTCGAGCATACGGTGCGCGATCCGGTGCGCGACGCTCTCAACCTAATGGCACCGACGGCCGCCTTGGATCAATCGTTGCATCGAGCTATGAGCAAGTTGGCCGCCGCCGATGATGTTGCGACAACGGCGTCGGCTCTGACGGAAGTCGAACGGCTGGCAATCACCGAATCGTTTGTCATCCCGCTGTTTAAGCTCACCGAGCATTACGCCGTGCATCGCAGTATTGCGGGTGAAGGCGATCGTCCCGTCTCGCTATACCAATTCATTGAGAACTGGCGCGTTCAGCCGCGGTTTCCTGCGGAGCGTGGACCTGGCGCGCATGGAGTCGAGGGACAACTTGGAATCCCCAACAATACCAACCGACAAAGCACTGGCACACGTACGTCCGATGTTGAGGTAGGGCTACGTACTTCTATTCGCAGCGTAACTCCGTGAATCGAAGGATTTGTTTCTAAAATGAAAATGTCGATCCGAGCATTCGTTGCGATTTCCTTTATCGGCCTCTTATTTCTTGGAGGGTCTAGTGGATCGTCCGTTTATAGTCTTGCCGACGACGCCGGCCAACCGAACGAGCAGGTCGCAAATGGGTCGAGCGAAGTTAGTTTAACCAGCCTAGCAATCGCTTCTGCCCAGCGACAAAGCGATGAATTGCGTCGTTATCGAGTCCAGATATTTGTCGCGGTTGCCGATTCGGTCGATTGGTCCTCACAACACGAGGCGACATTTCGAGCGCAGTTGCAAACTCGTTTGGAAGCGCTAGTTGGTGGATTGTGGCAGTGTCAAATCAATCGCGCTCCGTTGGAACTATATTGCAACAGTACCGTTGAGTTGAACCATCTTGCTGGCGAAGCTTATCGACTGCATACGACTACAGGCTCCAAGTCGATCGTGGTGTTGATCGTCGGCTCGCCGGATTCACTCCAGATTGCCGCGCGCGAATACGATGATTTCACGCAGTCTCTCGGCGGTCCGCAAATACGACGCGTGGTTCAATCGAATGCAGTCATACATGCCGCCGCTGAACAGATTTGGAAAGCCTTTCGACCGCTGGCGAGAATCGAAAGTTTTGACGACAATAATGCCGTGTTGCGAATGCATGGCGGACGGCTGGTATGGCCGGCGAATTCGACCGGCAGTAAGGCCGGATCATTGTTTCAACCCGTCGTGCGACGAGCAAATCTAACCAGCGACTTAAACGACAGTTCGTCAATGTTGAACGACCCCGCTCTGGCGGTTGAAACACCCGCAGCCGAACTGCCGCAGCCCGCCGGCGGCGAACCAACCGCACAGGCCAAGACGATCGACTGGAATTGGCTAAGCATCGTTCGCAACGAAGGTTCGCTGTTGCATTGCGACGTTCATAGTGGATTGGCTTCGCCGCCGGCGCTCGTGCGCGACGGACGCAATCAATACTTAGCCATCGCCAATAATGCGACGGGATCGACCACTGCGATCGAAATTCTGGATGCGACTACGGGTCGCCCGCTCTCCGAAGTGACCGTCGCCGTGACCTCGTCACAAAGCGGCGATCCACTGTGGTACGGTCGAACGGACGCGAACGGAATTGTGCCGCTTCGTGTTCACCCGGCCCAATTGGCATTTCTAGAAGTGCGCCAAGGTCCGCTATTGATATCGCGATTGCCGATCGTCACAGGCCATGCATCCAAGTTACAACTGCGAGTTGAACCGTCTGCGAGTCGCGCAGCGGCGATCGACGAAGTCCAACGGATAAGATCCGACCTCATCGAAGCGGTTGCTCGTCGCGAAGTGTTGTTGGTCCGTGCACGACGTGCTGTTTTAGCGAATGATTACCGTCAAGGCGAACGACTGCTCAGTCAGATTCGAGCGTTGCCCGATGGGCCGCGATTCGCGGCCGCATTTGCAAGCGCTAACAAATCGCTTGCCGGCGACGCTGTCAAAACCTTGGAGCAAGATTCAACCGATGTGCAATCCGACGAGCTTCGAAAACTAATCGCAGTTTATATCAACAACGAACTAGTCGACCAACTAGCAGCGGTACTGGCGCGACAGCATGGCCCGGCGGTCGCGAATGAATCGGCCAAATCCGGCCCCTCGCAGCCCCCTGTTGCGATTGGAACTGCTCCTGCCGACCCCTTTGCGACCGCACCTGCCGGTAATTCGGCACCAACACCGACAACTCCGAAGTTTGATCCATTCGAAGTTAAATCCGTCGGCGAACCGATGCCGGCTGTTCCCAATTCGAAAGAAGCCGGCAAGGAAAGTCGCTAGCTCGCTGTGAAAGGTCAATCGCTGGTTTAACGTGTAAGCGTCAGATTTGTAGGTGCCGTACCAAGTCGG
>JAYTAU010000476.1:0-3557 GCA_043737375.1 Planctomycetia bacterium | reverse complement strand
ATGCAGCGGGCGGCGATCTTTGCCAGCGGTACACCGATCGCCTTGGACACAAAAGGCACGGTGCGCGAGGCGCGCGGATTGACTTCGAGCACGAAGATCGTCTCAGCACCGTCGGCATCGAACTGGATGGCGAACTGGGCATTCATCAGGCCGATGACCTTCAGCTCGCGCGCCATGGCCACCATCTGCACGCGCAGGCGGTCCTGGATTTCGGTGCTTAGCGTGTAGGGCGGCAGCGAGCAGGACGAATCCCCCGAGTGCACGCCTGCCTCTTCGATATGCTCCATGATGCCGGCGACGATGACTTGCTGGCCATCGCTGATCGCATCGACATCGACTTCGATCGCATCTTCTAGAAACCGATCGATCAATACCGGCTGACCCTGCGCGACGACAAATGCCTCGGCCACGAACCGTTCGAGCTGCGAATGGTCATAACAAATTTCCATGGCCCGGCCGCCCAATACAAAGCTCGGCCGCACGAGATTCGGAAAGCCTACTTTCGCCGCTTCAGCCCGGGCTTCGTCCATCGTGCGAGCGATGCCGTTGGCCGGTTGTCGCAGCCCGAGGCGTTGCAGCAGCCGCTGAAACTTCTCGCGATCTTCGGCGTCTTCGATCGTGTCGACACTGGTGCCAATGATCGGCACGCCGGCCGCGTACAACGCGCGAGCCAGGTTCAGCGGCGTCTGCCCGCCGAACTGCACAATCACTCCGTCAGGCTGCACGCGATCGCAAATGTTCAACACGTCTTCGACAGTGAGCGGTTCGAAAAACAGCAGATCGCTCGTGTCGTAGTCGGTGCTGACCGTCTCGGGATTGCTGTTGACCATCACCGATTCGATGCCCAACTCGCGCAGCGCAAAACTGGCGTGGCAGCAGCAATAATCGAACTCGATGCCCTGGCCGATGCGATTAGGTCCGCCGCCGAGAATCATGATCCGCTTGCCGCCGACCGGCTTGACGGGCGTCTCATCCTCGGTTTCATACGTCGAGTAATAATACGGCGTGTACGCTTCGAACTCGGCCGCACACGTGTCCACGCTTTTGAACGTCGCCACGATGCCCCGCCCTTTGCGATTAGCGCGGACGATCATTTCGTTGGTGCCCCAAATATGCGCCAGTTGCCGGTCCGAGAAGCCGAACTGCTTAGCCCGCAACAGCAGCTCATGGCTGACATCGGCCACGTCGGGGTGCCCGCGCAGTTCGTCTTCCATTTCTACAATCTGCAGCAACTCATCGAGAAACCAAGGGTCGATATGCGTCAGCTCGAAAATCTCTTGCTGCGACATGCCGTCTTTCATCGCATAGCGCAGATACCAGACCCGATCGGCGCTGGGGACCGCGATCTTGGCGCGAATTTCGTCGCGATTGGGCTGGTACGGCGTGCCCCAGAGATCTTTGTTGTCGCAGCCGAAGCCGAAGCTGCCGACCTCGAGCCCGCGCAGGGCTTTTTGAAACGACTCTTTGAACGTGCGGCCGATCGCCATTGTTTCGCCGACGCTTTTCATCTGCGTGGTCAGTCGCGGGTCGGCCTCGGGAAATTTTTCGAACGCGAATCGCGGAATTTTGGTGACCACGTAATCGATGGTCGGTTCGAAGCAGGCCATCGTTTCGCGCGTGATGTCGTTGGGCAATTCGTGCAGGCGATAGCCGACCGCCAGTTTGGCCGCGATCTTGGCGATCGGAAAACCAGTGGCTTTGCTGGCCAGCGCGCTGCTGCGGCTGACGCGCGGATTCATTTCGATGACGATCATGCGACCGTCTTTGGGATCGATGGCAAACTGAATGTTCGAGCCGCCGGTCTCGACGCCGATCTCGCGAATCACCGCCAGACTGGCATCGCGCATCCGCTGATACTCTTTGTCGGTCAGCGTTTGCGCCGGGGCGACGGTAATGCTGTCGCCCGTGTGGACGCCCATCGGGTCGAAGTTTTCGATCGAGCAAATGATGACCACGTTGTCGTCAACGTCGCGCATCACCTCCATCTCGTATTCTTTCCAGCCGAGAATCGACTCTTCGATCAGCACTTCGCTGACCGGCGACAGATCCAAGCCGCGCCCAGCGACGGCGTCGAACTCTTCACGGTTGTAGGCAAACCCGCCGCCGCTGCCGCCCAACGTAAAACTCGGTCGAATCACACAGGGCAGGCCGATCTCCTTCATCGCTTCGCGGGCTTCGGCCAAGGTTTTGACCGTGCGGCCGCGACAGACGCCCAGCCCGATTTTGTGCATGGCCTGTTTGAATTGTTCGCGCTCTTCGGCCTTGGCAATCACGTCGGCTCGGGCGCCGATCATTTCGACGCCATACTTTTTCAGCACGCCTTGTTTGTCCAGCTCCATCGCCAGGTTGAGACCCGTCTGCCCGCCCAGGGTCGGCAGCAGCGCGTCGGGCCGTTCGATCTCGATGACTTTTTCGATGATCTGCCAGGTCAGCGGCTCGATGTAGGTGCGATCGGCCGTGCTGGGGTCGGTCATGATCGTGGCCGGGTTACTGTTGACCAGCACGACCTCGTAACCTTCTTCGCGCAGGGCTTTGCAGGCTTGCGTGCCGGAATAATCGAACTCGCAGGCTTGGCCGATGACAATGGGGCCCGAGCCGATCAGCAGGATTTTATGGATGTCGTTACGACGCGGCACAATGGACCTTTCGTAAAATCTTGATCGTCCTTAAACCGCTTGCTCGGGTGGCACGGCCAAGCTCTCAGGCTTGTCAGTGGTGCCGCTGATGCGCAGCTAAGCGGTTCACGACCGATGTATTTGGGCAGGATCGAGCGACAGGGTTGACGCCGGCTGTTGGTAGCCCACCATCAGCGCGCAGAGCGAACCCGCTCTCGGGTGTAAAATATCGCTAATTTACCACAGAAATGAACGGGCTTTCAAGTAGGCGAGAGGTGGCACAAGCATATTAGAGGTACGACACCAATAGATATTCGGTTGGTAGCACGAAAACCGCGATTCAGCCATTTCTTTCAGCACCGAAGGTGCGATTCAGCCCAGCGCAGGGCAACGCCCTGGGTCATCGTTGCTTGATCACCGAGCAGCCCTGAAGGGGCGATTCAATCCCAGACGTACCGTTCGTCGAACGCAATACCATGCCGCGTAAGAAATGCGTGAAACTCGTCTTGAAATGTTTTCGTTTGGTGATGCTCGCGCTGATTGACAATGTACTGGCGAACGGCGAACACATTCGATTCCGACACCGCGAATGCGCCGTATCCGGCCTGCCAGGCAAATGCGGCGAAATTTCCCGGCTGAGTCTTGATCCACTTCGACGAGGTGGTCTTAACTTCTTCAACGACTTGGCTCACCGAACGGATGCGTCCTAGATCGAACAGCAGATGCACATGGTCTTCGACCGAGTTGATGATCGAGGCGGGACACCCAAAGTTCTGCAGTACGACCGCCATGTATTTGTGCAGCGAATCGCGAATCGAATCATGCAAATAACGTTCGCGATTCTTCGTACTGAAAATCAAATGCACGTTCAAGCGGGCGAGCGATTGCGGCATGGTCTTGAATCGCCCCTTCAGGGCTAGGGTGGTTTGTTATCAACCTGGA
>JAYTAU010000475.1:0-3558 GCA_043737375.1 Planctomycetia bacterium | reverse complement strand
TGTTGCGGCCCTTGGTGCTGACGATCCGCCCATCGGGAATGAACATGTCACTGATATCGATGGCCGCGGTCAACAGCCCGCCGGGGTTGAATCGCAAGTCGAGAATCAGACCGCGCAGTTTGCGGTCTTTGAGTTCATCGAGCGCTTTTTTGAGTTCGCTGGTCGTGTCGCGGCTAAAGGCCGTCAATCGGATGTAACCGATCCGTCGGTCGGCATCGAGCATGAATTCCCAATCGTCGGTCCGCTTATGGGTGTCGCCCAACACGGTCGAAACATGAATCACCTCGCGCTTGAGCGAGACTTTGGCTTGCTTGTTGGCCAGCGTGTGAAACACCGTGATGTTGACGCTGGTGCCGGCCTCGCCTTTGAGCCGACGAACCGCTTCTTCGATGTCGATTCCTTTGGTCGATTCGCCTTCGATTTCGACGATGCGATCGCCGGCCTGAATTCCGGCACGATAGGCCGGCGTGCCGACCAGAGGGCTGAGTACGCGCAATTGGCCTTCTTCGATGGTGATTTGAATGCCGATGCCGCCGAACTGGCTTTCGACCGAGTTTTTGAAGCCGCCGAGTTCGTCGGGGCCGATGTAGCTGGAGTAAGGATCGAGTTTGCCCAACACACCGCGGATGGCGGCCTCCATCAGTTCGCGGCGATCAACCTCCTTCACGTAGTTGCGTTCGACCTGATCGAGCGTATCGGCAAACGAGCGGAAGAGCTGATAATACTCTTCTTCCGTGAGCGGTTTGCCGGTTTTTTTGGCGGTCTTTGCGTCCTTCGCGGCACCATTCGATTTCGACCCCGCGGCGGGCTTTTTCTCGTCAAGTTTTTTTTGATCCGGCTTTTTCAGATCGGGCTGTTCGCTCTTGGCCGGCTCGGCGGTTTTGTCCGATTTTTCGGGTTTAGTCGCCGCCGGTTTGGATTCATCCACCGCCGGCTCAGCGGCCAAACTCACACCAAGCAACAGCGACGATACCAACCACGCGGAAGTGAAACGGCGAACCTTCATGGGCGTAAATCTCCTACTGAAGCCAAGCAGGCAATTTTCTGAGGCGGGCGATGCAGCAGTCTTCGTTTAAGTATAGCTGCCGGTAGTCGGTACGAACAAATCGGATTTAGGAAAACGGCGTGGGATAAGGGCTGGAGGCTTGGGACTGGAGGCTGGAGACTTGAGGCTTGGGGCTTGGGGCTGGAGACTTGGGGCTGGAGACTGGAGACTGGGGCTTGGGCTTGGGCTTGTAACGCCCGGCCCGCTCCTCGCTGCCCGCCCCTCACTACCCGCTCCTCGCCCCTGCTTGCCCGATTCGTACGTGGTGTACCCAAGCCGGTGGAATATTCAACAGCACGCTTTCGCGGCGAATTTCGCGCCCGTCGAGAAACTTATGCAGCGAGCGGCCGATTCCTCGTAGCCGGTCGCGGTCGTTCGAACCGCAGACGGCGCTTTTGGCTCGACGAATAGCAATGTACTCGAAGAACGAAACCACGCCGCCGGGCTTCAATAACCGCTCGTACATCACCAGCAGACTGTCAACGACCTCGACCGAAAAATTATTCAGCGGCAGGCCCGAAATAATCACGTCGTAGCAATGTTCGCCAGGCAAGTTTTCCAGCCGGTCATGCACGATTTGGCATTGATCGACGACTTGCTTAAAGTCGGGTTCGCTGTCGAAGCGGGCGTGAAGATGTTTGACAAACGCGTCGTTCAGCTCGACCAACGTCAGCCGATCGTGCGGCAGCATGCGTTTGACGATCTGTGCGGTGGCAGGGCCCGTGCCGGGACCGACTTCCAGAATCTGGCGGGGCGGCAGACCTTCGCTTAAATAGCGGCAAAGTGCTCCGGCCAATCGCGGCCCGCTGGGCAAGATGGCGCCGGTCGTGTGATAGCGTTCGAAAAACTGCTTGAGAAAGACCCGATATCCTCCCGCCCGTCGCGCCATGCATTTCGCTCCGTGAATGACCGTAGTCCGGCATGTGTTCAATCGGACAGCATAGCGGGCCAGTGGCATCGCCGCTATGCAATCCTGCCTGGCGATGTCTTCCGTTCCCTCCACTCGCAGTGTCGCAGCCATTCAGCCGCGGCTGATGTGTGTAACAAACGCGATCGCTTTGCGCATAGGCTGCCACTGGTGGTTGGTTGCACGGAGCACCAAACCGGTTTCACGAATCATTTCTTTTTTTGAAGGGAACTCGATCCATGTCTTCACACATTTCATTGTTGCGTTTGCTGTCCCCCGCCCAACTAAGAGCCTTGTTGGGAGCCTTGGTGCTATTGCTGTTTGCCGGCACAGCCGCCACGACCGCATATGCCCAATCTGCTGGTGCCGTCGCGCCCCATGCCGTCACGTTCGACAAGGTCGTCGAATATGTAAACTTGGAAGTCAGTGAAGCAAAAATTCTGCGATTGATCGACAGTTCGCCGACCAAGTTCGTCCTCGGCGAAGATCAAGTTCGCATCTTGCGAGAAGCGGGGGCCAGTCCCGCCATCCTCGAAGCGATGCAAAAGCAGGGACAAGTCGTCGCCCCCAGTAGCGATGTGACCGACTTCGTGTTGATTCTCGATGCCTCGGGCAGCATGAACGATCGGCTCGCCGACGGCAGTTCCAAGTGGCAAGCCGCGCAGCGCGCCGCCGCCGACCTAGTGCGCAGTGTGCCCGAAGGGCGCAAGCTATCGCTGATCGTCTACGGTCGCGATGCCCAGCGCAAGTGCCAGGCGATCGACGTCGTGAAACCGCTCAGCGTGCTCGAACGCAACGACAAGCAGGAACTGGTCCGCTACCTCGAAGCGCTCAAGGCTGTCGGCCATACGCCGATTGCGAATTCACTGAAGGTTGCCGGACGCGAGTTGGAAGCCTCGACCGGTTTGGCCAGCATCGTGCTGATCACCGACGGCATGGAAAGCTGTCATGGCGATCCGGCCGCCGAGGCGGCCCGTTTGCTAGCACGGTTTCCGAACTTGCGCGGCGGCATAAACGTAATCGGTTTCTGCCTGGGCGACAAAGAAGCTCGCCAGGTCGAAGCGATCGCCAAGGCGGGTCACGGCGAATATTACGATGCCCAGACCGCTGGCGAGTTGGTTGCCAGCGTTCGTAAAGTGGAGCGAGCGGTGATTAAGGCCCCGGTCGTCGAGGTGGTGGTTGAAGAAGTCAATCTGGAAGCGATCTCGCCGATCGTGCGATTACTGATTGAGCAACTGAGCGATCGCGACATCGACGTTCGCAAAGCGGCCGCCTCGGCCTTGCGAGACCGCAAAGCCGTGGAAGCGGTGCCGGCTCTGACCAAGCTGATTCTCAAAGGCGAGATCGACACTGGTCTATGGTGGGACGCCGACCGCGACGAAGCGATCAAAACCATTGTCGCGTTGGCTCCGCAAAAAGCTGCCGGCGTGCTAGCCGCCATGCTGCAAAACGAATCGGGCAAGCTGCGAACTTGGGCAGCCGAGGCCGTCGCCGATCATAAGGTGACGGATGCCTTGCCGGCAGTCGAAGCTCGTTTGCTGTCGCTGACCGACAACGATGTCACCAACTATGCGATCAACGGTGCGGTCGAACCGAATGCGTTGCT
>JAYTAU010000474.1:0-3558 GCA_043737375.1 Planctomycetia bacterium | reverse complement strand
CCAAGCCGCATCTGCGGATCCCAAAACAGATTGCCAAGGCGCAGCGCGCGCGGATCGTACCGCTCTGGTGGGACGCGGGGACGCTTGCCGACTTGGCCGCGTGGAAGAATGATTTGGTCGCTCGCGGACATGGCGCGAACGCGTTGGTGCTCTGTCCGCGCGCTAGCGACGTTACAACGGCTCGGCGTCAGACAGCCTTGTCACGCCATACGCTCCGCAAACGGTTCAAGACCGCCTGCAAACCGCTGGGCCTCGAACGGCTGCAACAACTGACCATCCACCACGGGCGGCACACGTTCATCAGCGTGGCGCTTGCTGGTGAGCGAACATTAGCCGAGGTTCGGGACGCCGCCGGACATACCAACGTCAGTACGACGTCGTGCTACTTGCACATCGCCAACGATGATGTGGGGTCGGTCGGGAGGCTGTTCTAGAGTCAGTGTTCGGGATCGATGTAACCGCAAGCTAGCTCTCGTTATCGGTTAATATGAATATCAACCTACAGGGGCGATTCAACTCTGCCTTCTTGCAAGTCGCTACGAAGTTCGTCCGTACGTTCGATTGAACGTATGCGGCACAACGGAGTTGAGATCTGCAGCGAGCGCATCGGTCAACTGCCAAATGGCACCGGCCGCGCGCTTTGGTTGCGCACTGCGAACTCGTTAATGATTTCGTTAGTTAATTATGAATGGCTTACAAGTTGGTTGACGAACACCGCAATCATCTGCTAAATATACGCCTGACCGAAAGGGATTGTGGAACTTGCTGCGAATAGCCGTGGTTGGCCGTGAGCCAGCTCGGCGACGAGTTCTGTGTTTCCAATGCGTAACGAAGTGCGCCAACTTCCGATCGCGTTCGGGGCTATCTGTTTGAGGGAACGACGGCGAGACTTAGCTCGCCCAGAGTATCTGGATTCTTGACGAATTGGCAAACAGTTGTGCTGCAATCGCAGACAACTGGACTCGCACAAACCTCCTTAAGGGCATTTCCATGCGCAAGCTTCTGCGTCGATGGCTCGGTCGCGATACGCACTCAGCGAACTCAAAGCGTCGTAACGCGCGCCGCGATCAGCGGCAGCATTGTTTGCGGCAGTCGATCTTTGAGAATCTTGAAACACGCCAGCTGATGACAGCGAATGCCGGCACCTTGGATCCAAGCTTTGGTAACGGGCTGGGCTTTGTCACGACTCCGATCCCCAGCGCGATCTACGAGTATGTCAGTTCCGTTGAAGTTCTGAATAGCGGAAAGATACTTTTGGCGGGAGGCGGTCTCACGTGGGATGGCGTATCCAACAAGGGTGACTTCATCCTTTCACAATACAATTCGGACGGAACGCTCGACACTTCGTTCGGCAGCGGCGGCATCGTTGTTAACTATCAAGCCGGATGGGATGGACTTACTGAAATCGCCGTGGATAGTTCGGGCCGCATTTGGGCGGCGGGTTACGGCCAACTCGATGGCGACAGCTACAACGATGCCAAGCTTATGAGGTTTACTTCGGCCGGTGTGCTGGATACCAGCTTCGACGGCGATGGGATCATGCATTTGGACTTTGGCGGTGCCGACGAACAATTGGTCGCAATTGAAGTCCAGAGCAACGGAAAAATCGTGGTGTCGGCTAGTTCAATACAGACTGCCGGTTATAGCTTCGCAGCAGCGAGGCTTAATTCAGACGGCAGCTATGACACCAACTTTAGCGGCGATGGAAAAGTGGTTGTGACCGCTGCCGGGATGGGTAATTATTATGCCATTCCCACGGGAATGGCGGTCGATAGCACCGGAAGTGTTTACATCTGCGGAACCGTATACAGCCACACGGCGTTTGGCGTGGTGAAGTTAACTTCAGCGGGCGTACTCGACACAACCTTTGACGGCGATGGTTTTTGGTCGGGTGTCTCCAGCTCTGCCGGCGCATTCGCTGAAACGGTCGTTATAGACTCCAACAGTAAAGTGGTCTTGGCGGGAGCAACTAATTGGGGCAGCGGCGGCGGAAAAGCAACATTCGTTCGCTTGAACGCAAACGGGTCATTCGACACAAGTTTTGATGGTGATGGAGTTGCGCAGTATGCGGCTGGCGACGGACAAACTGTGCAAGTCGCAGCCACGAAGTTGCAACCCGACGGCAAGTTGGCATTCTCAGGGTACTCGGTATTTGACAGCGGTACCAAAACGGCCCTGATGGCCGGACGTTTGAACACAAATGGCTCGATAGATACTAGCTTCGGTGCCGATGGTACGGGCCTGAGTCGAATGAGTCTCGGCAATTGCGGACAAGACCTTGCCACCGCAATTACCATTCTGCCCTCTGGAAAAATCGCGATCGCAGGCACCTTAACCAATAACAACACTGCGGGCGCAATTGATCTGGCCGTTGTGCAATTGCTGGGTGACGCACCCACCGCGACGACAATCAGCGACATACTCGTCGAGCAAGGCACTGCGAGTTCCACGGTCAACTTGCACAGTGTGTTCAGCGACGTGACGGATAGCGACAGCCAATTGACCTACACCCTTGCCGGCAACACGGTTCCCGGCTTGTTCTCCACCACGCCGATCAGTTCAGGCACGTTGACGCTGAACTTTGCCGGCGGCCAACAAGGTTCCTCGCAGATCACCGTTCGAGCGACCGATACGGCTGGACAGTATGTCGATGCCACATTTACCGCCAGTGTCAATCGAATCAAGAATGGGGGGCTTGCTTCAAGCACGGGTTGGACATCGACAGGTGGAGCCTTCAGTGCTCCCAACGGCAACTTTACTTGGACGGCCAGCGGTTCGCTACGCCAACCATCGCTGGGAACCGGCGCAACCGATCGCGAAGAACGGCTTCAGCAGACGATCAAAACTGCCGGCCAAGCGCTCAGCTACCAATTCATGGCAACGTCGAGCGGTGGCAGCGTGGCCAACACGATCACGGCCAAGATCATCGTGGTCGATCGTAATGGAGCGGAAACTACCGCCGCGACTAAAACTTTTACGGTTGCTCCCAATCAAACTGCTCCGCAAGCGTTAGCGATCTCGTATGCACCGCCGGATAGCCAAACTGGAAGCTATACCCGGCTCGAAATTGTTAATAATAAGCCCGCCGGCGGCACCGATGTAACGGTTGACGACATTCAATGCACCTGTTCGGCTTCGGCCCACGATCGTCGAGGTTGGTATCGTGTCTCGATCACGCGGGCTCAGAAGGGCGAGGCGGGTTATTTTTTCTTCGCCGCCGATGACAACGTCAAAGTGAAAGGAACGGCCTTGGAGGGCGTTCTCGCCAACGATTGGAAAGACGCCGTACGTCAATCGTTAGAAGGCACAATGAAATCTCGAGCCACCGACAGCTCGACCGGCACCGTCAATGGAACTTACACATTCAGTGCTACGAACGTCACTGAGTTTGCAGTAGGGACGGTTGGGGAACTTCAGCAACGATACAACGCTTCGTCGGATACGTTTGAACTAGGAACTGGTAACTTTGTTTTCGGCCTCGATCGGAACTCGAAAATCGTCGGTCTCAATGACGTTGGAGGTGGTCAAGATCACGACGATTACTTCTGGGTCTTGGAT
>JAYTAU010000473.1:0-1304 GCA_043737375.1 Planctomycetia bacterium | reverse complement strand
AGAAAAAACAGCGGCTCGGCCCCGCAGCAAATCGCGTCGTTGACGCTCATCGCGACCAGGTCGATGCCGACCGTGCGATGGGCTCCGGCTTGTACGGCGACCTTCAGCTTGGTTCCGACGCCGTCGGTACACGAGACCAGGACCGGCTCTTGATAATTACGGGCGAAAAGCTGATTCGTGAAGTCGAGCTGAAATAGCCCGGCAAACCCGCCGTCGAGCGGAATCACCCGCGGCGAATAGGTGCGATGGAGCAACCGCGGCAGCCGAGCCATGCTTTGCCGGTAGATGTCCAGGTCGACGCCGGCGTCTTTGTAAGTTGCTTTGGCCATTCGGTTTATTCAGACAACGCGGAGCAGAGAATTTAGGATTCTAGAATTGAGGGTAGCGGATTGTCAACGCGACGCGGGGAAGTGGGTTCGTTGTAGGAGGCGTCGCCGACGCCGAACCGATGCAGGAATTGTAGGAGGCGTCGCCGACGCCGAAGTCAACCGTCGATCTCAATCGGGGTCGGCGACCCCTCCTACAACTTGGGCGACCCCTCCTGCAACTTGACAGCCGCACGGCAGCAAACGACCATGACGTTTCAGAAATTGTTCAATCCGATCGCTAAACAAATACTATTTGAGGAGTTTTCGAACATGGGATTTATCCGTCGTCGAATGACACGCGTTTCGCTGTTGGTGGTGGCGTTGGTTGCCTGGGGTGCGGCGTCGCTCATTGCCCAACCGCCAGCCGCGCCGACTACGCCTCCTCCTGCGGCACCAAAAGTATCGAGTTACGCAAGTGTGGAAGACCTTACCGGTCAAATGGAATATTACATCGGCCGGATTGAAGAGGCATTGGCAGTGCCGGGCGAATACGACGAAGCGAAAACCGCGCGGATCAAGAAGGATGCCAATACGATAGTAATTCTGGCGTTGAATCTGGGACTGCACGATGAGAAGAATGATTATAAAAGCCGAGCGTCATCGGTCATTGATAGCGCTCGCGAAATGGCCAAGACCACGACTCATGCGGACGCCAGCAAGCAGCTCGTCGAGTTGAAAAAACCAAAAGTAAGTACCAAACCGCTGGAGTGGGCGAAAGTCTTCTCGCTTGGCCAAGTGATGAAGCAGGTCTCAACGATTAATCCGGCGCTGAAGCGCGGCACGCAGCCGGCCCGGCTGAAGTCGCAAGCCAAGGTCACCGCCGGCCACGCGACCATGTTGGCCGCCATCGGGCAAGCGATAATTTACGATACGCACGAAGTCAAAAATCCTGCCGATCTGCCGGATTGGTACAAGTACAGCGCCGAGATGCGCGAT
>JAYTAU010000472.1:0-3573 GCA_043737375.1 Planctomycetia bacterium | reverse complement strand
CCCATAGGTGGGAGCGGGGCGGGGGTTTGCAGTCCTTGCACTTGGGAAGAGCTTCCGATGTTTCCTTACATTGATTAGTCACCGCCGGTCTTAAACACTCGGTCCAAGGTCACGTCAGTTTAACTGGGTAATATGGATGTGCAAGGGTAAGTGGCGGGTTTTTTGACGGCGGATTACCGCAAACACACACTTGCTATCTAAACATTATGCGACGGTAATCTTTTTTCCTAAACTCAAAAATGCTACGTACTTCCAACTTTTCAATTGTCGCCGGATCAACTCGGTCGATATAATCGGCGGCGGAGTTCTGCGATCGATCGATACGTTTCGGTCAGTCGAAGTTTCCCCACTTATCTCATCGGTGTGATAAGCCTGCGTTGTTCGATCTGGTTTCCACATTAGCGAATGACATGAAGCTGCGGGTCGGCCTGATTGGTTTAGGCGAAGCCTGGGAAACCCGGCATCGGCCTGCGTTGCGCGCCTTGCAGGACCGGTTCGAAGTCCGCGCAGTCTGCGAGCAAGTCGCGCATCGGGCCGAGCAAGCCGCGCGCGAATTCGGTGCCACGGCTGTCGACGGTTATCGCGCTGTGACCTGTCGCGAAGACGTCGATGCCATTCTGATGCTCAACGAGCAATGGTTTGGCTCACTCCCGATTCTGGCCGCGTGCGATGCCGGCAAGGCGATCTATTGCGGATCGGCCTTGCAACTGGGGTTGGAGGAAGCCCGGCACTTGCGGCAAAGGGTCGAGGAATCGGGCGTGGCATTTATGGCCGAGTTTCCTCGGCGACAAGCCCCCGCCACATTGCGTTTGAAAGAATTAATTGCGACCCGTTTGGGTGAGCCGCGATTGCTGTTTTGTCACCGCCGCGTGCCCGTGCTCGACAAAGCGGCCCAGCGCTCCAAGGGGCTGCCCAAGAGTAAAGACAATCGCGATTTGATCGAACTGGTCGATTGGTGTCGCTATGTCGTCGGTCGCGAGCCGACCTCGGTGTTGGGGATTTTGCATAGTGTGAGTCCCGATTCTTCCGAGACCGACTACAAAATGATGAGCCTGGATTTTTCGGGCGATCAGCCTCCGGGTACCGGCGTGGTGGCACAAATCAGCTCGGGCTACTACATGCCTAGCTGCTGGGAGGAGGCTGTTTCGTTTCGCCCCCCGGCGGCACTCCAAGTTTCGTGCGAAAACGGCATCGCCTTTATCGACTTGCCGGCGGGGCTGATCTGGTTCGATCGGGCCGGGCGGCATCAAGAATCGCTCGACAGCGAGCGTCCGGTCGGCGAGCAATTGTTGGCGCAATTTTATCGCCAAGTTACCAGCCTAGTTCGTAACGCGTCGGGTTTGGAAGATGCGTATCGCGCCGTGTCGATTGTGCTGGCCGCGGTGCAAAGCCACCAAGAAGGCCGACGCGTCGGGTTGGAGTGAGAGGCGCGCAGCGAGAGACGATGGGGCAAGCATCGAGGGATCGGCAAGCGAGGGACATCCTTGAGCCGCACTCGGCACGAGTGTGAAAAACGAGGAGTACGTATCGATCATGTAGCATAGCCGGCGTGGCGGAAACCTACCCGTCGTTCATTTGTCGTGCGAGCGCGTCTGCCAACATGAGCATTTGAAACAATTGCCCCATCGAAGCTTCGTCGAGCCCTGGTAAATGAATGTCGGCGGTCGGTTGTCCGCGATCACGGCATGTCTGGTTGGCCCGCAAGATCTGTTGCGACATTAATACGGGCAACGTGCTTGAGCTGCTGGAACTCGGCAACGGAACCGGATTACTTTCGCTAGCCAAGTTCGGAACGCCGGCAATTGCATCTGGCGAACCCTGGGCAACCATAATTCGATCGCGTCGCACGGCGTGCGCAATCACATTGGTGACCAGCGGAAGAGCATTATCCGTGTCGGCCCCCTGCCCTGTCTTGTGACGGGCTTGCGGCTGAAGCAATTGATGCCAGGCTTGAGTTGCTTCGAGTGCAGAGTTCCACCATCGCACTCGGCTGCCAAGTCCGGCGTTATGAGCCAAGTGTTCGATCGTCGCGAAGTCTAAGGCTGGATTTTCGCCCGGCGGTCGCATACGAAAGGCTTCGTTCATTGCACGACCCCCTTCGAGCAGTCGTACGATGTCTACGCCGACGATCGATGCGGGCAGCAGCACCCCTTCCGTAAAAACATTCAGCTGTTCGTGACTCGAACGCGATGCGGGCGAGCAATCGTGTCGGGGCTCGGGCTTGGTCTGCGCAAGCGACATTGTCGGCGGGTCGATCATCACGACATACTGGCCGAGATGTTCGTCGAACTCGGCCTCGGGCATAACCTCAGAATGACCTGCGAGCGAATGCCGCAACCATTGGATCAGAATCCGAAGAATGATCTCGAAGCTTTCCGACGTTGCTTGTTGCGCGGCGGGTCGTACCGCAATAATCGCAAAGCGTTCCAAGGAACCGTGTGGCGTTGATCGACGCATCAGAAGATCGCAAACCCCTTGCAGTGCATCGTTATCAAGTTGATCCTCGACAAAGTACAGCCGCGGTTTGCCTCCGCGATCGCCGCTACTCAGTTCGTTGTGATACGGATGACAACAAGCACCAAACACCGCACGGCCGGCCTGACAAACCGCGGTTGATCCCAACACGACGACGCAATCGACCGCGTCGCGAATTCTCCGCGCTGTGCCCAGGATATTGAACAAAGGGCTTGGTCGGCGAAGGGAACGGTATTCAGCAAGCATTCGATCGGGCCAGTCATGCCAATCAGGGTTGGCAAGCAAATGAACTCTGACTGCCTCGACCTTGGGCAACAGCTCTAGCCAAGCATCGCGAGAAAGCCGGCTTGTTCCACTCAATGCGGATGTTGGATCATAGACCAGTTGCTTGAGTTGCGGATCGTACTTGAGGGGCATACGTGGTCGAATGCAACAAGAAATGACTACGGCTATCGACTTTGCGGTTCGCATTCAAACTATTGCGCGAAATTGCCGCTTGTGGTCAGTGCTGCTGCTTTTTGTAAAGGAATTCCGCGAATTCGAAATCGAGTATGTCGTTAATGTCGACAGATGTTTCGGCAGTCATGATATAGCCCAAGCTGTCGGAGCTGATAAAATCTTTGCGCGTGTCCAACTCGTCGCGACGGGCAACATACACAGCACAATTTCGCACATAGACATCGGGTAACTCATGGGCTGAAAATCGCCCGGCTTCGTCCTCGAGATAAGGCAGCAAACGATCGCCATTCAAGATTTTCAGCTTTATTGGGTGAACCATATGGCTGACCTTGACAACGCTGACCGAAGAATCGGTGTCAGAATTATTGGCCAATAGTTCAATGGTGTGATCGATGTCCAACGGAGTACGCAGAGGCGAACTTGGCTGCAGAATGACGACCAGCTCATAACGGCAACCCTGTTTCGGCTCCATGATGCCAAGTGCATGCTTGACATATTCCATTGCCGGAGAGGTATCGTCGGAGATCTCGGGTGGTCGTTTCAGCGCGGTAACTTGCGGATGCTGGGCGGCAATGGCCAGCACGTCATCGCTATCCGAACTAACCACGACATCGGTTAACCAGGTCGATAGCAGGGCCT
>JAYTAU010000471.1:0-3574 GCA_043737375.1 Planctomycetia bacterium | reverse complement strand
GGGCGAACGAAAAATAACTTCCCGATATTTCCGACCCTCACCCCACCCTCTCCCAGAGGGAGAGGATTTTGTGAGGAAGTTATTTTTCGGTCGCCCCTTTGTGTCAAACCTCGTCCGCAGGCGCAGAGTTATTTCGGCGGGTTAAATCGACCGCTCGTTTGGTCGGTGAGTTGACTAATAATTTCGGGCGATTTACGCATCAAAAAACGGCATGAGTACCGAACAACAACAGCAGCCGGTCGATCCCTCGCTGCTCGACCAGACGCGGCAGCAAATTCGCTCGCTGGTCAGCGAGATCGAAACGCTGGTCCGTAGCGATGCTGCTCCGCAGGAATTCTACGCCGAATTTTTGAATCGCGTCGTGCAAGCGTTGGCGGGCGATGCGGGCGCCATCTGGATCGTCGGCGAAGGGGGCCGCCTCGAGCTGGCGTATCAAATCAATCTGCGGCTCACCAAGCTGGCCGACCGCAAAGAAGATCAAGAAAAACACGGTCGGCTGTTGCGCAAGATCGTTGCCTCGGGAGAGGGAACGCTCGAACAGCCGTATTCGGGCGACGGCGACGGGCAAAGCGGCAATCCGACCGAATATCTGTTGGTGCTCGGCGCGTTGCGCAGCGACCAAGAGGTACAAGGCATCATCGAAGTCTTTCAGCGGCCCAACGGTCGCGCCGCGGTCGAGCGCGGCTATCTGCGATTCTTGTTGCAGATGTGCGACCTGGCCGGCGACTATCTGAAGACGCATCATCTGCGATTATTCAGCGATCGACAGGTGATGTGGACGCAGCTCGAACAATTTACCCGGCTGGCCCATCAGGATTTGAATCCGCGCACGACCTCGTACACCATTGCCAATGAAGGACGTCGATTGATCGAGTGCGACCGGGTGACGGTTGCCGTCAAGCGCGGTAATCGCTGTCGAGTCGAGGCGATCAGCGGGCAAGAGACATTCGAGCGGCGCTCGAATACGGTTACGTTGCTCGATAGATTGGCGTCGGTCGTCGTGGCCGGCGGCGAGCCGGTTTGGTACAGCGGCGACACCTCGAACATGCCGCCGCAGATTGAAGAAGCCGTCGAGCAGTATGTCGACGAATCGCACACCAAGGCGATTGCCATCTTACCCTTGGCCAAACCCAACACTGCGCCCGCCGGGACCGATGAACAGACGCCGCCCGAGTGGATCGGCGCTTTGATCGTCGAGCAGATTACCGAAGAGGTGTTTACCCAGGGCATGATGCGGCGGATCGAAGTCGTGCGCGATCACAGTGCCTCGGCGTTGAGCAACTCGATCGAACATCACAGTTTGTTCCTGATGCCCGTCTGGCGCACGATCGGCAAATCGCGACTGCTGGTTCGCGGCCGCGCACTGCCCAAGACCTTGGTCGTGGTCGGCCTGCTGTTGGGCACGATTGCCGCGATGTTTTTGATTCCCGCCGATTTCGAACTGCACGCCCGCGGCACGCTGGAACCGGTGCTGAAGCGAGATATTTTTGCCGGGGTCGAGGGGACCGTGGTTAATATTTCGAACCGGGCCGAACAAGGCACGGATGTCACTGAGGGCGAACCGCTGATCACACTCGAAAATAGCGACTTGGCCAACAGTATCACCGAACTGGTCGGCCGTATCGAATCGACGAAGAAAAAAATCACGGGTTTGACTCGCCAACACTCGACGATGAAACAAAAACCGTACGACCCGGCCCAATTGGCTCACCTGGAAAGCGAAATTGCCGAATCCAAACAAATTGTCAAAAGCTACCAAAACCAATATGACATCGCGGTGCAAAAGTCGCAGCGATTGGTCGTGGCCAGCCCGCTGGCCGGCACCGTGCTGACTTGGAAGGCGAGTGAAAAACTGATCGGCCGCCCCGTCGAAAAAGGTCAAGTGCTGCTCAGCGTCGCCGATCCGACCGGCGACTGGGAACTGGAACTGAAAATGCCTGAAGATCGGATGGGACATATCGTGCGGGCGCAACGAGCATTACGCGAAGCGAACGCCGGAACTTCGGCCTCGCCGTCCGATCAACAAGCCTTGACGGTCGAATACATCGTGGCCACGGATCCTGGCAACACGCATTACGGTACGATTCGCGAGATTCATTCGATTGCCGAAGTTCATGGCGAAGACGGCAACGTGGTGCTGATCCGCGTCACGATCAATAAAAAAGATATTACCATCGAAAATTCCGAGAGCCGTCCGCGACCCGGTGCGACCGTTACCGCCAAAATTCATTGCGGTCGCACATCGCTGGGGTATTCGTTGTTCCACGATTTAGTGTCGTGGTTTCAGTCTCGCGTGCTGTTCCGATTTTGAGTGCCAGGATTCGATTCACCACAGAGACACGGAGAAGCAGAAGGCTTGAACAGGAGGAAACAGAGGAAACGGAGTGTATAACCGAAGAGTATAGAGTTCAATTTAATTGAGAAGCCCTATCCTAACCCGAAGCGTAAGCGAGGACAGACCGCACATTGCTGCATTTCCTCGCTTACGCTTCGGGTTAGGATGGTCTTGCATTTAGCAAGTCAATTCCGTTTCCTCTGTTACCTCCTGTTCATGTGTTGCGTATTAAAGTTGACTACGAAAATACACTAAACCATAACATTTGAAATCTTGTTCAATATGTGCACCTTTAAATTCCCTTCCGTGTCTCCGTGTCTCCGAGGTTTATTTGCCTCGTTGCTGTTCGCATTGGGTGCGTCGTCGCTCTGGGCGCAACCCGCGGTGCGCCCGGCAGGGGGCCACTCGAATCCTGGGATAACTCGTCTGACGGGCTGCCTTGTTTCCGCAATCGATGAAGCCAAAGTTCCGGCTCAAGAAGCGGGTTTGATCGTCGAATTGCCGGTCGTCGAAGGGCAGATCGTCAAAGCGAACGAGATCCTCGCACAAATCGATGATAGTCAACCGCGCATGCAACGCAAAGCGGCCCTTGCCGAGGAAACCGCTGCTCGCGAAAAGGCGGTCAGCAACGTCGATATCGACTACGCCACCGCCGCCGCCAAGGTCTTCTATGCCGGTTGGGAAAAAAAGAAAGAAGCCAATACAACGACAAAAGGCACCGTCTCGTTGATCGAACTGATGGAAGCCAAGTTACAGTACGAACGCGCCACGTTCGAAATCGATCGCGCTAAGATGGACAAAAAAATCGCCGGCCTGACTGCGGATGTGAAATCGGTCGAAGTCGAGGCCGCGGCCGAGGCCATGAAACGCCGGAAAATTACCTCGCCCATGGATGGCATCGTCATTCAAATCAATCTGCATCGCGGCGAATGGGTCAAACCGGGCGATCCGGTTTTCCACGTCCAGCAAATCGAAAAACTGAAAGTCGAGGGATCCGTCAGCATCGCCCAGCTCAGTCCCGATAAGGTGATCGATCGGAAAGTGCGGGTCGAAGTCAAACTGTCCGGCAACCGTAAGGAATCCTTCGACGGCAAAATCGTCTTCGTTAACCCGAATGTTCAATCGGGAGGCGAGTATCATGTCAAAGCCGAGGTCAAAAACCGTCTGGAAAACAACTTCTGGCTGCTGCAGCCGGGCATGGACGCCGAGATGCTGATCGACACGAGGTGAAGTGCGGAG
>JAYTAU010000470.1:0-3577 GCA_043737375.1 Planctomycetia bacterium | reverse complement strand
TGAGTAGCTTGCTGTCGGCCACGTCGCCGGGAACTTACGTATTGTTGACGGTTCCCGCCGATTTGTCGCTCTGGAGCGAGCATGACGAAAGCTTTGGTCATTACCGGCGTTACGATCGAGAGCGGTTCGAACAAATTTGGGCAGGGCTGCCGGTCACGCCGCTGTTGATTTCGCATTACAACGCCCGGCTGTTCCCGTTGATCAAAGCGGTTCGGGGCTGGAATCGCTGGCGCGGACACAGCGGCGGTGTACACGGCACCGACTTTAGCATTCCCCCGGCAGCCGTGAATCGCTCGTTCGAGAGCCTGTTCGCCGGCGAACGCAATGTACTGGGGCAAGTGCTCGAAGGTCGTCGTCAAAACGGCTATCGCGCGGGGGTCAGCTTAATCGCCATCTTGCGACGTGAAGCGGGCCGGATCGACGTTCGTTCGAAGCCCAGCCATGTTGCGTCGGATTTTTTTGATCCGACGTCACGTTCGATGTAGGAGGCGTCGCTGACTCCGACTTTCGATGTAGGAGGCGTCGCTGACGCCGATCCGTGGTCAGAACTTTTCGCAACCCTTCTCAAGCGTCCGTAGGACGGACCTCCGATCCGTCACAACGACGGACTGGAAGTCCGTCCCAAGGGAACACAACATTGCCGAACCCACGGGAAACCAATCTGGACATTTACCAGCAATGTTGCCGCCCCCTATCACAACCGGGGCCGGCTTTCTAAAATCGAGAAGATTTTGCGCGGTGTCCAACTTCCGCCTTCGGCGCATAAAAATAGAGGGTTCTTGCTCGCCGGGACAAGAACCCTCTGGTTTGGCTGTCCGAACGTGAGCAATTGCTTGCTTTTGCCCGGAGACCCACAGCCGTATAGTCGGTATCGAACCGGCGAAGAGCCGGACTTTAGACCGCACACGAGACCGGACCCAGAAACACCATCGGACCAAGCGCCGCAACGGCGCATCCGACAGACTTTATCATGCTTTGCGCCGAACCGCCGACCGCGACGGCCTGCAACACGAAAGCGGAACTAATGCTGCAAATCGCAAAACTCGCCTTGGAAGATGGGACGATTTACACCGGCACGGCGATCGGCGCGATTGGCGAAGTGGACGGCGAAGTGTGCTTCAATACCTCGATGACCGGGTATCAAGAAATTCTGACCGATCCGAGTTACCGCGGCCAAATTGTCGCGATGACATACCCCGAGATCGGTAACTACGGCGTCAATGTCGACGATCTGGAAAGTGCCAAACCGCACCTGGCCGGGTTTATCGTCCGCCAGCGCAGTCGCGTGGCCAGCAACTTTCGTTCAAGTTCCACACTCGAAGATTACTTAATTCAGCACAACGTCGTCGGTATCGCGGGCATTGATACCCGCGCGTTGGTCCGCCGACTGCGCGATGTGGGGGCCATGAAGGGAGTGCTGTCGAGTACCGACGTTGACGATCACAGCCTCGTGTCCAAGGCCCGCAACAGTCGCGGCTTGGTCGGCCGTGATCTGGTGCGCGAGGTGATGCCCGACCAGCCGCGCAATTGGACCGAGCGGCTACATCTGCTGGCCAAGTTGGATGACGGACCCAATGCGCCGGCGCGAGCAGGCGATTGCCACGCGCATGTGGTCGCCGTCGACTACGGCATGAAATGGAACATCGCTCGTCATTTGGCCGACATGGGTTGCCGTGTGACCGTGGTGCCCGGCACATCGACTTCGAGCGATATTATGGCCCTCAAACCGGACGGCGTGTTTTTGTCGAACGGCCCCGGCGACCCCGAGCCGCTGAACTACGCGATCGAAGCGATTCAAGGCGTACTGGGCAAAACGCCGGTGTTCGGCATTTGCTTGGGACACCAGTTGTTGTCGCTGGCGTGCGGAGCTGAAACTTTCAAGCTGAAATTCGGGCATCGCGGAGCGAATCAGCCGGTAATGAACATCGAGTCGGGCCGCGTCGAAATCACCTCACAGAATCACGGTTTCGCGGTCTCGGCGGAGAGCTTGCCGCAATCGTTGGAAGTGACTCACAAGAATTTGAACGATGGCACGATCGAAGGCGTTCGACATCGCACGATGCCGGCATTTAGCGTGCAGTATCATCCCGAGGCATCGGCCGGCCCGCATGACAGTAGTTACCTGTTCGGCAAATTTCGCGAGCTGATGGGCAAGTGAATCAGGGGTCAGGGATCAGGAGTTAGAGGATAGGGAACATTCGGCTCCAGCCCCACACCCCCAGTCTCTAGCCCCCGACCTCCTATTCGTATCCATTCGCGGCCATATCTGCCGTTCTTTCTCCGCGTCTCCGTGTCTCCGTGGTTTTTGCAACGGTTAGAATCAGTTGATTTGACTACCCGCGCGGAAATTGCCGGCAATATTCATACAGCGCCATCGCCGTGGCCGTATGCACGTTGTAACTATAGGGCAATCCAAAAACCGGGATCTCGACCACGCGATCGATGTAACGCAGTTCTTCTTCAGTCAACCCAAGCCGCTCGTTGCCGATGACCAGCGCGGTCTTTCGCTCAAACGCGAATTGATAAATACTTTCTGAATTGGTGGTCTGTTCGAGCCCGACCAATTGGTAACCGGCTTGCTTAAGTTCCTTGAGAATCGGCGGCAACGTACGATGGACTTCGAGTTGCACGGTCTCTGCCCCATCGCGCGCAATTTTATCGAGCGCTTTGGCGTTGCCGCAACAAATCACTCGATAGATGCCGCAACAGCCCGCGGTGCGTAGAATGTGCGAAACGTTTATGTTGCTACGCAGCGGCGCGCAAGCCACAATCAACTCGCGCGGGCGAGCCAATTCACTGGGGGGCTTGTGGCGCAGATGAACGAACTCGGGCATACGACTCATTGTACAATCAACGGCGATCATTCGATAACCACATCAAGCCCACCCATTGCAATCGGTGGAATACAATTCGAGAACACTCATGCGAGTATATTTACAAATCGGTCTGATGCTGTTGTGCTTTCTTACCGCCTGCGACTTTTCACCGCCGAATCCTGAAGCCCAACAAATTGACGGAACAAACAACTCGCCCGCCGAAACTGCGAAATTACAACGCAACGCGAATCCATCGCCAATCCAGTCGAAGGCCACACTGCAAATTTTGGATTATCCCGGCATCGAGCAACTGATAGCAGCGAAGCATGGGCAAGTCGTGGTGCTCGACTGCTGGAGCACGTCGTGCCAGCCCTGCCGCAAGGAATTTCCCAAACTCGTAGCGCTGTCGAACAAGTATCGCGAGCAGTTGGCCTGCATCTCGCTGAGCTTCGATTACGAGGGAATCGGCAAGCCCGAGGATCAACGCGACAAGGTGTTGACGTTCCTGCAACAGCAAGCTGCGACGTTCGACAACGTGTTATGTAGCCTGGAATCGGATGGGTTGGCCGAAAAGCTAAACATACCGTCGATTCCGGTCGTGTTCGTATACGACCGCAACGGGAAGTTGCGAAAGCAATTCGACAACCGCAATGCGTCGAAGACCGGGCCGTTCGATTACGAACAGATCGAAACTTTGGTAGCGGAGTTGCTGCAAGAGAAGTAGCACGGAATTCATTACGTTTTCGTAGGTCAGGCTTTAG
>JAYTAU010000469.1:0-3587 GCA_043737375.1 Planctomycetia bacterium | reverse complement strand
CTTGGCGATCTCGCTCGCCAGATCGTCGCGGCGGCGCGGGTCGTCGATTTCCAACTGCGGAGCGCTAACGATCAACCGCTTGGTCAACGGTTCATCCGGCGCATCGGGCAGCGTTAATTGCAATTGATAGCCGCCCGACTGCAGTGCCGGAAATTGGCCGGAGTACATTCCTTTGCGGCTTTTATCCGCCAACATTTTGACCGACTGACTGGTGAAGTCGGGACGTGAGACTTGTAGTGTGACATCGGGCAGCGCGAGCGGTTCGTGCTGAGCGTTGTTAAGCTGTGCGCGAACGACGATCGTACTGCCCAGCGTTACACGATCGCGTTCGAGCAGCAGGCTGCCCTGCTTCGAGCCGCGCAACAAGCGGCCCTGCGAAACATGCCGTAGCAACTTGGTGTAAAACTGCTCGAAGTACTTGTCGGACTCTTCGCGCAGCCGCCACATTTCGCCGCTGCCCATGTAAAATACGCGACCCGATCCCCAAAATTGCTCGGCGAGGTAAATCGGTTTGTTGTCCAGTAGGCTGGCATCGGGGTTCGAGTAGCGCCCGTAAACCACGGCACCCGGCTTAGGCCCTTTTACTTGATAAAAACCGAACACGCCGTCGAACTCGCTCCAGCTGCGTTGGCTTTCTTCAGCGGTCGAACCGAGCCACAAAAAGTCGGCTTCATGCCCTTCTCGCGTAAATTCGATCGGCCACGGAACCGTCGCTCCGAACTTCGAATCACCCATCGACAACAGCCGGCTGTTGAACTCGACCGGATAGAACGAACGGACTTTTGAGAGCGACTTATCCTGAATCCATTGATCCATGTAGACCGGGCCGGATACGACGACCATGCCGCCCGATTCTTTATAAAGCCAATCATCGACTAGTTGAATTTGCTCTTCGGACAATTCTCGCCAGTCGGGATCGAAGGCGACAATCGTGTCGTACTCGGCCAGTTCTTGCAGTGTTTTTGGAAATGTGTCAAGAATTTTGCGCGCATCTTGCGAAATCCCTTCCAGCGCGTTCTGCAAGTACACATCGACCACCGTATCGCGATCGCGCTTGAGTTGATTACGCAGAAATTGATATTCGCGCGTGGGCCCTCCGGCGAATAACAGCACGGTATTTTTGCGCTCGACGATTTCCAGATCGACCGTGCTTTGATTGTCGGTCGGGTTGCTGTCTTCAGTGATGCCCTTAAGACGCAGGGTCATCGTGCGACGACCGGCCTCGGCGATGCCGGGCAGTTCGAACTTGATACTCTTTAGCTCGTTGTTGCCGCCTAGGATAATCACTTCGCTGGCGTCGACGGTGCCGGCATCGATGTCGTTTTTACTACCCGCGGGGCGGGAAACCAATTCGACGGTCACGTTGCGACCGGCCAACTCTCTACCTTGAATGAGCGCTTCGACTTGGTACTTGTCGCCGGGATACGCCCGGGCCGGCGCTTTGAAATCGACGATGCCCACGTTGACCGGCACGCGATCCGAGCCGATTGCCACGGTGTAGACCGGCACTTTGGCCTCGTTGGCCAGTTGAATCCCCGCGTGTTGGTCGATACCGGCGTTCTGAGCAAAATCGCCGACCAGCACCAGCCCGGCCAACGGCAGGCCGCGTAAGTCGTTGACGATTTGCCGTAGGCTTTGGCCGTAACGAGATTCGGTCCCCTTGGGAGTCAGTACGGTTTTCCAGTCGATGGCACCCGGAGCGGTTACGGCATTTGATTCGGCCGGCGAGATATTGGATTTGTTGCCGGCATTGCTAGTTGAGTCGTTAGGTGCAGCGACTTTATTGCCGTTGTCGCCGTGCTTAGGGAAACTGGCCACACGAACCAAATCTTGGTCGAAGCGATAAAACGCCACGTCATGCGTCGTACGCAAGCGATTGATCAGGTCGCTATTCAACAGCGAATCGGTGACTTGATCGATACGAATCGGCGACGCCGGGACCGCGCTGCCGGAGCTATCGGTTCGACTCATGCTGATGCTCGTGTCGATCAATACGGCGACCTGAGAATTTTGCACGACCAGCGTATCGGTTCGTTTTTGCAGATCGAGATAATTCAGCAGCAATCCGCCGAAGGCCGCCAATCGCAACAATGCCAAGACCGCGCCCACGCCGCGCTTCAACTCCACACTATCGCGGCGGTACATGTAGATGACGAACCCCAGCACCAGCAACACCACGGTCGCCAACAGCGGCTTTTGCCACCACTCGGTGTACGTCAGCAGCCGGGACCATTCGTAACGGGTCCGCAGTTCGGCTTCGGCAAAAAATAAACCGTACGACAGCATCAACGGGCCGCCTCTCGCGCTGGAGCATGATAACTGGCCGAGTAAGCCAGGAGTTGTTCACCGATTAAAATCGCCACTAATAGATAGAGAATCGTTTCGCTGAGGTTTTGGCCGAATTCTTTACCCCCCGCGCCGATGTCGCCCGCGCGAAAGAACTGATACACGATGCCATCCAGTTTTTCTGCCAATTGGCGCTCGTCGACAATGGCCAGGTCGCCTTCGGTCGGCACCACGTTAAAGGCATATTGAAACGATTCGGTTTTACCGTCGACCGTGGACAACCGCGCCTCGTAGATGCCGCTCTTGTCGGTGCCGTCTAGCTCGACCGCCAGTTTGTCGGCGTCTTGTTTGGCTTGCGTAGTGAACATGCCGGCTGCCCCTTCCAGCGGCGTGATAAAGCCGACCTCGGGCGAGTAGTTGCCGGTGAATTCGAGTTTGAGCGGAGTGCCGACTTGTCGCGAGGGATCGGTCTGTTTCCAGGTCGAAAGATAAGCCTGTAGCTGTTGCAGGGTGACGATGTAGCTGGGATTGGCGCGGCCCCAGTTGTTCCAAGCCGGCGCGGCGGTCGTCAGAAATGCCACCACGCGGCCATCGCCAAACGACTGTTCCACAATTAACGGTGCGCCGTTTCGCAGCCGCGCGATGACTTTGGCCGTCGAGCCGGTCGCGGGCTTCCAATTACGCTGCGCGGCGAAGTAGCGATCGACATTCACCGCGTTGATAAACGGATTACGATCGCCGGCAAACTTGCCGAAGATCGGATGCACGCTGATTTCCAAATCGGGCGATTTTTCCAGGCGGTCGACAGGCAGCCCGACCGGAGGATCGACCAACGGAATCGGGAAGATGCCTTCGCCGGCGCGGTGTAGCTTGTCGTTGTAAAACTTGCCGACGGTGCGATCGCCGACGAAGAACGCCACGCCGCCCCCCTGTTTGACATAGGCTTCGAGCGCGGCCAGTTCGGAATCTTGCAGCCGTTCGACATTCAACAGATAAATGGCGTGAAATTTTTCGAGCGGCTCTTTCGTGGTCCGCAGAAACTGCGGTGTTTCGATTTGAGGTCGCACGCCGGTTAACGACAGATCGGGTGAGATCGCCTGCGCGACGAAAAACGAGTCCGACCCCTTAGCGCCAACCCCCTTCGGGTCGCCTTCGATAATCAACACCGGCACGCCGGCCGTAAAATCGACCACCGTGTAACGGGCATCGTCGGCCGCGATCGCATCGGCTTGTAGGCGGGCTGAGACGCGATGTTGCCCGGCGGTGGTGAACTTGACTTCGAAGGTCCGCGATTGGCTGGC
>JAYTAU010000468.1:0-3591 GCA_043737375.1 Planctomycetia bacterium | reverse complement strand
CCAATGCATTAAGATCGCTTGCGCTGCAGCCAGATGATTGTTCTCGAGCAATGCTTCCACCACGCGGGCATACGCATGCGGCGAATCGAACCGCTCGGCATACGGTCGCCAGAATGCCAAGTCGCCGGCGGTGCCACCCGCTTTGTGCCAAGCCGCCAGGGCCTCGGCAACTCGGGCTGCCGCGGCATACGACTCTTGGCCCGCGACGCGTTTGACGCTGGAGACCGATGGTGCAGCAAACCGGTCCCACCATTCCGCGAACGAATTAAAATCGTCGGCGACTTTGCGCTGAGTTTCCACGTCGGCAAACAGCACGGCATCGTGCCACAGCCGCGAGTCGAGCGAAAAGACTTGTTCCATCAGATCCAGCAGATCATCCACGCGCAAATCGGGCACACTGTTCTCGACCGCTGGAAACAAACTGAATTGCCCGCCAAAGCCCAAGATATTCCAAGGGTCGACGATCGCGCCGCAGGCGATGCCGCGCTCGACGTAGGAGCGTACTTGGGGCAGGTAGGCAATTGCCTCGGTCAATTCGCCGGTATCGGCGGCATGTGCCGCGCCGGTCAGCAAACAATGGATATTACATTGCATACGAGCCGATGCGGCCGGCACGACGTTCGCCTGTTGCATCGCGGCTTCCGGATAACCCAGTCGCGCAAACAGAATTGCCAATTGCACGTGCTGTAGTTGCAATGCGCGGCGACGTGCCAGTTGAGCGTTTAGGTGTTGTCGCGCGGCGGCAAACGGCTGTCGCAATGAAACCGCTTCTTCTCGCAATCGCTCGGCATGGCTGCCGGTCATTCGCTCAAGCACTTCTCGATAAAATGCATCGCGATATTCGGCAATCCGCGGCAGCAACGTCGCCAGCGATGTCGTCGAATCGTGCGTCTCGGGGCTGTCGCCGCTGGTGCCCGAGGCCATGAGCATGGTGCCCGCGAGCACGACCGATGCCTCAGCCAGCAGTTCTTCGCGCGGTGCTTCGGCGCTTGTCTCAACCCGGTCTAACAGCGCCTCGAGCAATGTCTGTTGAATGACAAATCGCCGGTAATGCCCCTGATTGTCGATCTGGTGCGGATCCCATTGACCAAAATGGTAGTTCGGGCGTTTGTTGACCGGGTGATTGAAGTCATAGGCCCGCGGGTCAAACGCCAACTCATCCAACAGATCGGGCGCGAAGTACGCGGCCCGCAATTGCGCGGGGGACGTGCTTTTCAAGAGGGCCAGCGCACCCGACACAAGATCGTGATATCGCCCGTCCGCCACGCCGACCTGCGTAACGTACAGCGGCACCGGGCGAACCCGCTCGTGCGGATACAGGTCGACTTTCTGATCGTCGTTTAAAACCGCCAGGGGACGATGGCCGACGAAGTCGTTGAGCCGCCCCAAAGCGCCCTCGACAATTCGATCGGGTTCGTCCCAAGGGGAGCCTTCGGCAAGGACCGCTTCGAACGCGCGACCGAGAAAAAACGGGCGAAACAAATCGCGGTCGGACTGATGGAACAACAGATCGCGGTGATGCTTGCGATATGCCGGCAGAAGTTGCTCGAACAATAAAAACAACACAGACTGGGCCTGAGTCGGATCGCGAAAAGTCGGCGATGTGACCGCTAATTGGGTCAGCCGCTCGACCAACAATTGATGGACCACACGCCAGGCCTCGCCCGCTGCCGGCAGGTGTCGTTCGACGTCGGCAAATAGGGTGTTGAGGTTGCGGAGAAATTTCGGATCGGAAACGCCCGACGAATAGTTCAAATAGCCAAGCAGTTCTTGCAGAACGGCTGGATTCGTCGAACTAGCGTCAAAATGCGTCATGCGAACCCTGTCTCGGCAAACTTTCCTTAGCCTCCGGCTCTGCCGTGGGGCATGGCCATTGTTATCGCTTAACAGTCGTAAATGGACTTGGCCAACACGCATCTGCCACGGATTCTCCCCAGACTATCCTAAAAAAGCCAGGGCGCGGGCGGAAGGGGCAGAGTTAATGAGGAAGGCGGAATGGGGAATGTATTGAAAGCCGACAGTCCGTGGTATGCGGAGTGCCGACTCGCTCCCATTTCACATTTTCAATTCCCCATTACCTTAGAAAGTGGCTCGGGTTCCACGGAAAGTAACTCTTGCGAGTTCCGCCGAAACGCATTTCCACCCCGCCCGATAACGAGACATTGTTCATCAGCGAGACGAAGTCGGCATTGCTGCCGAGCACGACATTGTCGGTAAAGTCGACGCGAAAGGTAATCCAATCCGACTGACGATACTTCATGCCAAAACCCCACGGCAGACCCAACACGGCTTCGTTGCGACGAATTCCATCGGTATCGACAAAATCGAAACTTGCAATGCCGATACCCCCTTGCACGTAAGGCCGCCAGCGAGCATCGCCCCACGGATAGTAGACCAGGCTCGAATCCCACAGCAGCAAATCGTTGCTGACGCCGTCGATTAGCGGCTCGTTGATGAATTCGACGCCAATCTCGGCCAGGGCCAACCGCGTTTCCACACCCCAATAAGGGTCGTAGTCCCAGCCCAGGCGAAAGCCCTTCAAGAACCCGCTCGATTGATTGATTTCGTCCTGAATCAATTTGTCGCCATCGATCATACCGATAAACGCGCCGGCATAATAAGGACGATTCAGCCACGAGGCCCCGATCAACGGTTCGCCCTCGCCACGAAAACGTTCGTACTTGTCGGGTCGAAACGTCTTGGGCAATTTCCAAAGTTCGTCCATCTCGGCAGCCGGTTCCAACGGCGGTTCGAACGGCTGAGGAGGACCGGCAATCGGCTCGGGCAGGCCGGAACCGTTGTAGCCGCCGTTGAGGTTGTCGCTCTTGATCGGTCGAGCGCGCGGCGCGACTGATAACGGTTCGCCGGGCGAGTTGCCTGGTAGCGGCAGTGCTTGCTGCGAACTGACCTGTATGACCCAGGGCGGCCGAGGAGGAGGGTTGTCGCGGTCTGAGGAATCGAGATCCTGAGCGAACACCGCACACGTACTCACGAGACTGATGAACCACAGAGTTACCAACAACACGGCGAGAAAGGATTTTGCCGTTGGGTGTGGGAAAGCGAACGAGAGTAGCCTGCGGAACGGTCGATACGGTGTTCCCAAGGGGGACCGTGGGAACGAGAACGCGGCGTAACGTGGGTGCAAGCCTCTGTTGTCGGCGATTGGATTGGATACGCGCATGTCGATGTCGATTGCGATCGGCACTCCCACGAGTGATGACATACGCCGGGCTGAATTGTGGCAACAGAATTAGCGACCGAACGGTCTGAAGTACGAGCAAAAAAATTGCTCGGATTGATAAGCGCGGGGATTATCCAGAGGAGTCCGATCGAGGTCAAGATCGTTGTGGAAGCTTTATCTTGCTGCGTCTCACCGAGACACGGAACAGCCGACGACGTTCCGATTAAGCACTCCGTGACTGATTATTTGCCCTGCATTCCCGTCGGTCCCGAAGTGGCCGACATGCCTAGTGTCAAACCAGGCATTTTGGGCGCTACGTGCCGAAGCTGACGCTTCGTCACGAGATGCCGTTTGTTCCGGTCGATAACGATTGTGACGTCGCGCGATCGTCCATTCGGACTCGCTAAGTC
>JAYTAU010000467.1:0-3592 GCA_043737375.1 Planctomycetia bacterium | reverse complement strand
TCTGACCAAGCAAGTCGCCGGCGGCTTGAACGAAGATTACGACGCGCCGGATTATCAGAATGCATTTTTGGCCTGGTACAACTTGGGGGCGGACAACAACCCGACCAGTTCGGCGCAAATCAAACCGTCGTTTCACGACCCGGCGTTGTATCAGTATTTCAATGCTCCGGCGAATGGAAGCATCGCCACCGACGCGGCGCTATGGAGCAAGGTGATGTTCCGCCCGTTTACCGGCGGTGGAGCGAACGCCGGCTTTGCTGCGATGAACCCGGGCTTCAACCCGGTCAATGGTCCGTGGGATGTGGACAACGACGGCGACCTGGTTCCGGACAGTGTGTGGATCGATCTCGGGCTGCCGGTGCAGACAGCGAAAGACGGCACGATTTACAAGCCGCTCGTGGCGTTCCTCGTCCTCGACATGGACGGCCGATTGAACCTCAATGCGCATGACAATCCGGATGTTCACGCAGATATGATGTACGACGACCCAATTACCGGGCCGTTTCCCGGCGCGCCGATGGCTGGTGCTGAGCTTCCGCGCGGTAGTGGATACGGCGTTGCCGAGATTCACTTAGACGCGGTAATTCCGGGCGAAGTCGACGCTGTGTTTCGCGGAAACGGCAGCTATGAAGGCCGGTATGGCGAGGGGTTCAATAATAATAGCGCGCGTGGCGGTAAGACGGGTACGGACGACCCGTTCAGTTTCGTTAAGCAGTTTCAATTCCCGGCTGATTACTCGGCGGCGGCGTTAGGTTCGACCGTCTTCACCGGGCCGCCCGATCTGAAGGGCCGGATGGCCCTGGGTCTGGATTACGCAGGCAAGCCGTACTATCAAAAAAATGCTTGGACGAACGAGAAGCTTGACGACTCGTATGAGTTGGACCTATCGCGATACGCCTCGCGCGGAATCAATCAAGTTAATGCCACCACCGGACCGTTTGACAACGCTTTCTCGCCGGCCGAATTCGAGCGGATGCTGCGGCCGTATGACGCGGACACCGGCATGTTGCCCGATCGCTTGACGAAGCTTGTCACATCGTATGCGTCGGTTCGCAATTTGGTGACGATCGACAGCTTTGACGTGCCCAGCCCGACGATTGCCGTACCGCAACATTTGCGCAGCACTTCTCCCGGCACGCAACCGAAGCATTTTTCGGAATTGATGACTTTGTTTCGCGCGGTGCCGGCGGGCAAAGTAAACGAGTTAATCTCATGGGACACGGCCCGCGGGCTGCGGATGGATATCAGTCGCCCATTGGGTAACAGCCGCGATGACAATACCAACAACATCGCCGATGAGGCGGTTGAAGCGGGGAGCGAAACGCTGGATTACAGCAGCGTGAACGGTGGCAGCGGAAATGTCGACCCGGTCAATGGCAGCACGCTGAATGGCACTCCGATTAATAAAAACCTTGCCCGGCAGTTGCTCGCTCGGCACTTGTATGTGCTGATGCTGTTTTTCTCGGATAACGATTTTAAGTTCCCGGCTAATGAAACGCCATTGTCCGACATTGAAAAGCGCGAGCTGAGCGTGCGTCGCATTGCGCAATGGGCAGTGAACGCGGTCGACTTCATGGACGCCGACAATATTCAAAGCGGCTTTGAGTACGACAAAAATCCGTGGGATGGTTGGGGGGTGGATGGCGATCTAACAACTTCGCCCGACACGGCCGGCGCTGCGGATCGTGGAGTAGTTTGGGGTTGCGAAGAGCCGGTGTTGCTGTTCACCGAAATTTCTGCGGGGCACGACCGCCGCGTGGGAGACACTGACGAAGACGCGCCCGATATGAAGAAGCGGAACGTCGATATGGATAGCGACAGCATGATCGATAGCGACGCGGACAATGATCTCGATCAAATGCGGATACCGCAGGGGTGGCTGTTTGGCGAACTGTATTCCACGGCCACGGCAGTTGCGGCCCGATCCAACGACCTGTTTAAAAACGGCCAACTTGATTTGGGCAAGCTGGCTCCGGTTGATGCCGGCGGCCTGCGATACCCTGTCTGGCGCATGGCAATCTCGGATATGCACAAAGACGGTGCTGCGCAGACCAATTCGACGTTTGAGCGTGTGAAGACCGGCGGCACTAAGCGCGATTCAACTTCGTTTGACCCAGCGCAGAAACGCGGCGATACGAATACGTTCAGCTTATTGCGAGCGCCGGGCACGCCGGTCGGCGTCGATATCGATCGTATCGTGTGGTTTGCCGCGCACGCGCCGACCACTCATGCCGACAAGGATCGTATTTATTACAACCGCGCCGCGGCGGGTAGCGACGTGTTGTTGCCGTCGGGTCATTATGCGGTGGTCGGCCCGCGAGAGAAGACGCACATCGGCTCGAAGACGGCAATGCAGCCCAAGGGAGAACCGAGTACGCAACGACTTAATTTGACCCCCGTGGCTAATCCGGTTTTCAGTGAGACCGACACGGCCGACACGCAACCGACGGCCAACATCCAGACTCCCAAGGGAATCATCGTCGCCGGCGATCACCCAACGCCGACTTATACCGGACCCGATGGAGCAAAGATTGGGCTGAGCATTTCGGAACCGCTGTTCAGCGACCCGAATTATTACACGGCACCGACTGCGGATGGCGCGCCCGGTGTGCGCGATACGTACACGCCGCCGCTGAATGAGCCGTTGGATTCCAGGACGACAGTACCCCCTTCGCCACTAAAAGGGAACAACATGCTCAAGTCCGACACGTACAAGAACGTGCGGACGGTATTCCTACAACGATTGGCCGACCCCACGTTGGCCTATGATCCCATCAGTAATCCGTACTTGACCGTCGATTGGATGCCGATCGATTTGACGGTGTTCAACGGTCAAGAAAGCCCCGACGGTAAATTGCCGATGTGGGATATCGACAACGATCCGCCGGGCGCGCCGTTGTTCTCGACGCGGCAACGCGGTGAGAACATTACCGACCAAAATATCTGGCAGCCGTGCGTTTCGAATTTGACCGACCCAATTGCCGGCGGTGCCGGCGCTGCGGAAGATGTGTTCAAGTTCAAGCTTAAGCACACATTGGGCTATCTGAACAAGAACTTCGGCACACCGGCGACGTTGGCACAGGTGAACAACAACGCAGCCTATGTCGGCGCGCCGTTTGTCACCGCCAGCGGAACCGTCAAACCATTTCCCTGGATCAAGGTCAACAACCGACCGTTCGCCAATGTGTTGGAATTGATGGAAGTGCCGTCGAGTCATCCGGGCCGACTGGGTTTGGAATTCTCGATGGCCGGCGCTGCCAGTTTGAATCCTTACGATGCGGCGACCGCGGGATCTGCCTATCACCCGTACTCGCACCTGATCAATTTTTTCCATGCTTCGGATGTAACACCGACTGCCGATCAGTCGGCGAATTTTTATCGCATTTTCGAGTATCTGACGGTGCCGTCGCGTTTTGTCGGCACGGAAACGGTGCTCAACGCGAACACATTCTCCGAGGGGCAACCGGGCGGCAACCTGGGTTTTCGACCGCCGTTCAATTCGGTCAGTAATTACCGCGAGCCAGGCAAACCGAACATCAACACCATTAATAGCGATAAGGTGTTGGAAGGGGTAATGGGCAACTTCGCCGGT
>JAYTAU010000466.1:0-3593 GCA_043737375.1 Planctomycetia bacterium | reverse complement strand
TCGACCCCTTCGCTACGACAGAGCGCTTCGAGCTGCGGCCATTGCTCCTCGGAAACCGACAGCACCATGCGCTCTTGTGCTTCGGAAATCCAAATCTCGGTGTACGATAAGCCGGTGTATTTCAGCGGTACGCGGTCGAGCCACACCACCGCGCCGATTTTTTCGCCCATCTCGCCCACGGCGCTACTGAAGCCGCCGGCGCCGCAATCAGTGATCGCGTTAAACAAACCCCGATCGCGCGCCTGCAGCACCACATCCAGTACCATCTTCTCGGTAATGGCGTTGCCGATCTGCACCGCGCCGCCCGAGAGCGATTCGCTCTCGCTGGTCAATTCGGCCGAGCTGAACGTCGCGCCGTGAATCCCGTCGCGCCCCGTGCGTCCGCCGACGGCGACGATATAATCACCGGGCAAAACTTCTTTCTCCGACTTGTCGCGCGGCAGCAAACCCACGTTGCCGCAATAAACCAGTGGGTTACCCAAATAGCGCGGGTCAAAATAAATCGCGCCGTTGACCGTCGGAATGCCCATCCGATTGCCATAGTCGCGCACGCCCGAGACGACCCCGCGCATCACGCGTCGGGGATGCAGCACGCCCGGCGGTAGCGATTCGGCCGGCGTGTCGGGCGGAGCGAAACAAAATACGTCGGTATTGCAAATCGGCTTGGCCCCCAGCCCCGTGCCCATCGGGTCGCGAACGACGCCGCCAATACCGGTGTTCGCGCCGCCATATGGTTCGAGGGCCGACGGATGATTGTGCGTCTCGACCTTGAAGACCACGTTATACTCGTCATCGAATCGCACCACGCCGGCGTTGTCTTTGAACACGCTGACGCACCAATCGTCATCGCCCAGTCGACTGCGAATCTCGGTTGTGGCGGCGAAGATCGTTTCCTTCAGCATGCTGTCGAATTGCCGCGAGCCATCCGGCCCGCTGTATGCCACGCGCCCGCCCAAAGTTTTGTGGCTGCAATGTTCGCTCCAAGTTTGTGCTAGTGTTTCGAGTTCGGCGTCGGTTGGGTCGCGCTGCAGATCGCGAAAATAATTGCGAATCGTCTGCATCTCGGCCAACTGCAGATAGAGTTGGCCCGAGCGGCTAAGCTGCATCAGCGCCGCGTCGTCTAGCTCGCGAATCGCCACGCTGCCGAGTTTGAAATGATAGTCGCTGCCCACTTCGAGACGATCGAACGTGAGCGGTCCGACAATCGCTTGTTCGATCGCATCGTTGGCCAGCAGTTTGTTGCAAAGCAAGCGCAGCTGCTCATCGTTAACGCCACGGATCCAGTACTTGCGAAACGTGCGCACCGCCGAGGCCGAGATCCCAAAATCGGCGATCGCGGCCAGCGCGCTTTGCGCGACCGGATCCATGACGCCCGGCTTAGGGAGCACGTGGACTAAGCGCGGCGTGATTCCCCCCGCGGGGACGCGGGGGCTCTGTGGTTCGTCGTCGACGACCGGCGGTTGCGAAAGTGTCGGATCGAGCGCGCGGGCGACAACGGTTCGTTCGGTCACCCGATCGGCCAATAGCTCGCGCGCCAATCGTTCGACTTGCGTGGCGTCGAGCGACCCTTCGATCAAAAAGCCGTGCGCCGCGACGATGTTCAACTGCGTCGCCAAGCCCAAGTCGGCGGCTTCGGCGGCAATGCGATTGCCGGTTCGGTTCGGTTGCCCTGCGACCGGATAGATGTCAACTTCCCACAGCATCGCGGATTCGTTTCGCCTCGGTGAGTAGTTTAGTAAGCTGACGCGGATTGTCTTTTTCGAGGGCCGAACGAAAGGCAGCAATCGACTTTTCGAATCGCGAAAGTGCCGAGAGTACGTTGTCGCGGTTCTGGCCAAGAATTTGCGTCCACAGTTCGCCATCGCCGCCGGCAATGCGCGTCGTATCGCGCCACCCGCCGGCGGTGAGCGGCATATCGGGCGGCATCGTGATACGCGCCAACGCCGAAGCGAGTACATGTGGCAGATGGCTGGTCGCGGCAACCGCTTTGTCGTGCGCGGCGGGCGACATGAACATCACCGACGCGCCAAGCGCCGACCAGACATCGGCCGTACGCTGTGCGTTGTCTTCGCTGGTCTTTTTGGTCGGCGTAACCACGACCACGCGGCCGTCGAACAAATCGGCGCGGGCATGTTCGGCCCCGGTTTTTTCGCTGCCGGCCAACGGATGACTGCCGACAAATGCCACACCATTCGGAAGCGAACTTTTAAGTTGCTTAACGATTTGGGCCTTGGTACTACCCGCATCGGTAATCAACGCGTCGGGGGGGCAGGCGGCGGCACTAAGGGTAACGTGTTCGACGATCAGATCGACCGGCGTGCAGACGATGACCAATTGGGCCTGAGACACGCCTTCCGTCAATGATGTCGTCGTTTCAGAAACCGCCCCGGCGTCGCGAGTTCGTCGCAGGCTGTCGGCGTTACGGCCGATGCCGATCACATGCTTCGCCAGGCCCCGCTCGCGCAGCGCCAGTCCGATCGACGCTCCGATCAGGCCGACGCCGACAATCGCTACGGTATCCCAGTGCTTCATGATCGAAATAGCAAGCTGCGCGAATAGCTCAATCGAACGCAAGGTTTTCTTGTACCATATTCCAACGCCGAGGTTTAGTGGGTCGTTATAATTGATGAGTTGAACGACGCTCGGGTGCCATTCCCACTGCCCTCCAGTGGGCATGAAGCCGGTGGATTGCTTGGCAGACCTTTTGAGCGTAACTTTCTTGTTTGAAATTTGGACGATTAACACGGCACTACTCCTAAATCGATCGGTACATTTAGTTTCTCATGCCCATGCCGAGCCGTGGGCATGGCACCCGGCTGAAACGCTCTCCTGTTTCGAATTTGTTATGACCCGGCACGCGGCGTGAAGATTAATTGTCTATGTTCTCATCCCGCATCCCGCTGAAAGCCCTGGCCGATCTGTCGCGACGCTTGGCGACATCTTTGTCGGCCGGGGTGGATATCCGTCGCACATTGGCGCGCGAGGCGGACAATTCGCGCGGCTCGTTGCGATTGCGGATGGAGCAACTGCGCGACGGGGCCAATCGTGGCGAATCGTTGACCGAAGCAATTCGCCCCACCGGCCGCTACTTTCCCTTCTTGTTCCGACAGTTGGTCGAAGTCGGCGAACGAACGGGGCACACGGCCGAAGTCTTTGCCCAATTAGCCGAGCATTATGAGCATCAGGTCCAAATGCGACGCAATTTTGTGCGCAGTATTTCCGGGCCGATGATGCAATTGTGCGGTGCGATTGTGGTCATCGGGTTGTTGATCTGGATTTTGGGCTTGATCGAAAAGCCCGGCAGCAAAACCGACATTTTGGGGTGGGGGCTAACCGGTACGCGAGGTTTGTTGATCTATTTTTCGATCGTCGGCAGTATTGCGTTGGCGATTGGCGTGATGATTCGTGCGGCCTCGCGCGGCGCGTTGTGGTTCGGCGGGCTGCAACGCGTATTGCTGCGGCTGCCGGTGCTGGGCGGCGCGTTGCGAACCTTGGCGATTGCTCGGTTTGCATGGACCTTGCATGTGGCCATGAACGCGGGCATGGAGATCATGCAGGCACTCACGCTAGCGCTCGAAAGTACCAACAACGCG